>PLXU01000174.1 GCA_003151555.1 Acidimicrobiaceae bacterium
GCGCCGTTGGGCCCGAGCAAGCCAAAGATCTCGCCGGCGCTCACGGTGAGGTTCAGTTCGTCCACCGCGCGAAAGTCGCCACCGGGGTAGACCTTGGTGAGGTCCTCGGTGCGGATCACGGTGGTCGCGACGCTGGCGTCGAGAGTCGTCGGCGGAGATGTCATCATTATAATCCTAGAAGTCCTCGGTTGCGGTCAATCGCAAACGTATCGAGTATTCAGACGCCACCGCGAACGGCTCGCTGGGCTACGGGGACGTGCACGAACAGGATTCACGCAAGGAGGAGAGCAAACGGGTCGTTCGCATCTTTTTGTTCGACTGAACGCGCAAGAAGAGCCTTTCGACCCTAGTCCTTTTGCCATTTTCTCAACAAAAAAAGTACATCAAAGATAAAATTCATCCATGGCGAAACAGCGCAGATCGGCCCCAGTTATGCAAGCCGTGCTTGAAGCCGTGTCCCAACGCCTCATGATTAGCGACGAAATCCTGATTCGGATCCCCGAGATCTGCGAATCGACCGGTGTGAATTACGGATCGGTCTATCACCACTTCGGATCGCGCGAAGGGGTCATTGACGCCGCGTACAGCCTGATTTTTTCCAAGATCGTCGAAGAAGATATAGCTGCTCTACGTCAGGTCAATGACTCGGCCATGACGCTGGAGGACTACGTCGACGCCATACGTCCGGTGCTGGAGCGAGTCGCCAACGGCGAGGAACGTGTCGCGCGCCGCGCCATCACGTCACGCATCGTGGCGGCCGCACTCACCCGTCCCGAATTGCGCCTGCTCATCGGCGTCAATCAGGCTCGCCTCACGAATGAGCTCTTGCGCATCTGTGAGTACGGCCAGGAACGCGGCTGGATGCGCGACGACGTGTCGGCGCAGTCGGTCGCGATGTTGATGCAGGCGGTGCTGCTGGGTCGAACGCTGGACGACATTTCCCTGTTTCCTATTGGCGACGCCGAGTGGGAGCAGACGCTGGTCTCGCTGTTCATGCAGATGTTGAACGTGCCGTTGCACACGGTTTAGACCGAGTTGTGCTCAACTGCGTAGGTGAAGATAGTTCGTTTGCTCGCGGTTGTTGTGGTGGTGCTCGCGTTGGGCTGGGCGGTCAGTCGCGTTAGTCAATCTTCATCGGTCGCCCCGGTCGCCACGCCCTGCACGCCGTCGGCCCTAAGCCAGGGCGTGAATGGCGCCTTTCGCGTGATGTCAGTTGACAACTTCGGCTGCGCCGGGAAGTTCGCCTTTCTCTGGGCCACGGTGGGCACGACTGAGGTCAACGCCATCGGCGTCACCGAGGTGTTGCAGTTCAAGACCGAGGATCAACGCTGGGCCCTGGTCTCTCGATTGAAGTACTGCCACCCCGCTAAGTTGCCGACGTTGGTGTACCGCCAGGGTTGCTTCTCTAACTAGTTCGTTTCGTCGTCGCGGACCTGGCACCGCATCGCGCGATCTCACGTCACCGGAGGTGTCGTGAGATCAGTCAACTACGCTTTGCCTCGTGCGTCTTCGTGGATTTGCCTCGTTAGCGTGGGCCGCAACTCTCGAGCTTTTTGATCAAACCACGGCCTTCGGTCGCCTCGCTCTGGTGCACGTCATCATGATGGCCGGCGACACGCTGGTGACCGTCTCGTTGGCCGGTTCCCTCTTCTTTTCGGTGTCGCCCACCGAGGCGAAGACGCGAGTCCTGTTGTACCTGTTGTTGACCATCGCGCCCTTCGTCGTGGTCTCGCCGATCCTGGGACCGCTCATTGACAAGTCGGCCAACGGTCGCCGCATCCTCGTGGCCTTTTCGGCCGGGGCGCGGGTGCTGCTCTGTTGGTCCATGAGCCAACACCTGCATTCGCTCTGGCTCTTTCCCGAGGCTTTCCTCGTGTTGATCTCGTCCAAGCTCTACGTGGTGACCAGGGGAGCGCTCGTTCCCCAGATGGCCCGCACCGACCAGTTCCGCGAAAGCACAGCCAACGTGGGCCGGTCGGGGTGGCCGGCCCAGGGGCACGAGCAGGAGAAGGGGTTCGCGGGTTATAACGCACAGCTGACCCTGCTCGGCACGCTGGCCGGACTGCTCATTGGTTCCCTCGGCGCGGCAATCCTCAAACTGTTGGGCGCGCCCAGCGTGCTGATTGCGGCCTCGATCGTCTTCGCCGGTGCGACGGTCGCCAGCCTTCGTCTGCAGCGACCGGCCCAGGTCGTGCGCGAACAGATCGCGGGTCTGACCCAGGCGGAGCGCGACCTCAACGCGCTCAATCCCATGGGCGACGTTGAAGTCGCGTGGGGGCTGAGCGCGTCGGCGTTGATGCGATTCACCGTGGGTTTCGCCACCTTCCTGCTCGCCTTCGGACTTCGCCGCGAACACGCCGGCCTCGGCTGGTTCGCCCTCGCCCTGGCGCTCAGCGCGCTCGGATCACTGGTTGGTCTGGGCATAGTGACGCGCGTGCGCAACGCCGTGGCCGAGTCGACGCTGCTCACGTTGTCACTGCTCGCGACGGGCGTGGGCGCCGGCGTCGCCGCGACGCACCCCACCCTCGTGGCCCAAGTGGTGCTCGCCGCGTGGCTGGGAATGTGCGCGGCCGTTGTTCAACCGAGCTTTGACGCGATCACCCAGCGTCACGTGGCGCCCGGGGCGCAGGGAAGGACCTTCGCCCGCTTCGCCGTACGCCAACAAATGCTGTGGGTGGTGGGCGCGGTGATCCCCGTCGCGATCGCGCTGCGGTTCTCGGTGGGCGACGGACTGCTCTGCGTCATGATGTTGTTGGGCGGTGCGGTCTACGGCGTCGGGCGCCGCTTCGCGCGTCGCTGACGCGGTAGCCTCCTTATGCTGTAAAGGGATATGGCGAATTCCCCCGACGCCGTTACGACCCAGCAGGTATCGGCGCTGCCTCACGTCGTCATTGTCGGCGGTGGCTTCGCGGGTTTGGCCACGGCGAAAGTGCTGGCCAACCAGGCGGTGCGCGTCACGATCGTCGACCAGCACAATTTCCACACCTTCTTGCCGTTGCTCTACCAAGTCGCCACGGCCGGTTTGGAGCCGGCCGACGTGGCCTATCCGATCCGCACCATCTTCGGGCACGCCCCCAACGTGGGCTTCCGTCACGGTCAGGTGCGAGCGGTTGACCACCAACGTTCGCTCGTGGTCCTTGACGACGCCAGCGAGATTACCTTCGACCACCTGGTCGTGGCGACCGGCGCGACCGCGGCCTACTTCGGCATTCCGGGCGCGTCGCAGTTCGCGCTGCCGCTCTACTCGTTGGCCGACGCGCGCCGCCTGCGCAACCGCTTGCTGCTCTCCTTAGAGGCGGCCGACGCGTTGCCTGAAGGCTCCTCGCCCCAGCTCAATTACGTCGTGGTCGGGGGAGGTCCGACGGGCGTGGAGACCTCGGGGGCACTGGCGGAACTCATACGAATTGCCATTCGTCGTGACGGACTGCGCATCGACGAATCCAAAGTTCGCGTCATCCTGGTCGACCTCGCGTCGCGGCTCCTGACGGCCTTTCCCCCCTCGGCCAGCGCCTACGCCGCGAGGGAACTGACCGGCAAGGGAGTCGAGGTGCACTGCGGCCGTTCGGTCGTCGAAGTCCAAGAGCACGCCATTCGCTTTTCCGACGGCGAGCAAATCGACACGGCGGCCGTGATCTGGGCGGCCGGGGTGACCGCGAGCGGCACCCTCGCCTACGACCTGGCGGTGACGCCCGGTGCGGGCGGTCGCGCCCGCGTCACGAATGATCTGCGCGTTGTCGAGAGCGCCAACGTGTGGGCCGTGGGCGACGCCGCGGCCGTGCCACTCAACGCCGCCGAGTACTGCCCGCAACTCGCTCCGGTGGCGATCCAGTCCGGTCACCACTGCGGCCAACAGATATTGCGCGTACTGCGCGGCGAGGCGACTCAGCCCTTTCACTACCGTAATAAGGGCATCATGGCCACCATTGGTCGCAACGAAGCGGTGGCGAAGCTACCGGGCGGGATCATTATCAGGGGTCGAGCGGGTTGGTTGGCCTGGCTGTCGCTGCACTTGTTCTACCTGATTGGTTTTCGCAACCGCCTGCGCGTGATGATCAACTGGACCTGGCGCTACTTCGACTGGCCCTCGGGACCGCGACTCATTGTTGCCGACGCCGAGACCGTCGACTGAGACGCCGGGGCCCACCGCTTAGGTCAGTCGGGCCTCAAGGTCGTTGACCTGGTTGGTCATCTCTTTGGGCAAGCGATCGGCGAACTGGACGTAGTGCTCTCGTATTCCTGCCACTTCGGCGCGCCATTCGTCAGCGTCGACGTTGAGCAGTTCGGCCATGTCCGACGGCGTGACGTTCAGCCCCTCGACGTTGATGGCGGTCGCGGTGGGCACAAAGCCAATCGCCGTTTCGACGGCGTCGCCGCCGCCCGAGATGCGATCAAAGACCCATTCGAGCACCCGGCTGTTCTCGCCGAAGCCCGGCCAGAGCCAGCGCCCGTCGTCACCTTTGCGAAACCAGTTCACGTAGAAGATCTTGGGCAATGTCTCTTCGCTAAATCGATCCGAGAAACCGAGCCAGTGCTTGAAGTAATCGCCCATGTTGTAGCCG
>PLXU01000040.1 GCA_003151555.1 Acidimicrobiaceae bacterium
AGACCTACTTCTTTCGGCGCACCAATACCAATGCCTTGGGCAACGCGCGCAGTTGGACCGACAATCTTTTGTGGCATCACGCGGCCCACACGGTCGATCTCTTCGCCTACCAGTGCGGCGAGCCAATTGCCCAAGCCAACGCGATGGCGGGGCCAATCAACCCGCAGTTGGGCATACCCATGGACGTGTCGATCCAATTGAAGAGTCAATCAGGCAAGCTCTGCACGCTGTCTTTGAGCTTTAACAACGAAGGTCCGCTCGGCACGTTCTTTCGCTACATCTGCGACAACGGCACCTACGTCGCTCGCTACGACGACCTCTTCACCGGTAACGACGAACCCATTGACGTCTCGGACGTCGCGGTATCACTCGACGGCATTGAACTCCAGGACCGTGAATTCGTGAGGGCCATTCGCGACGGCAACGAACCGAACGCCTCGATCAACTCGGTGCTCGATTGCTACGCCGTGCTCGATCAACTTCAGAACCAACTCGACGACTAATTTCGGTGGGCGCACCGATGAAACGCCCGTGCAAGCGCAGCCTTCGCGGCAGTCATCATCCGTGGTTCACGATCAAGGCGTCCAGGGCCGTCACGCCCTTGCCCTCGGCGTGCACCAAGAGCGGATTCACTTCTAATTCAACCAGGCCCGGCGTCTCACGAAGTAACCCCGCGATCAACTCGACAGCTTCGACGAGCGCCTCGATGTCGAAGGGTTCGCCGCCGCGAGCGCCATCGAGCACGCCAAAGCCTCGCAGCGACTGAATCGCGTCCACGATCTCGTGACGATCGCATTCGCCCGCAATGACCACCACATCGTTTACGATCTCGGCCCAGATGCCCCCGAGGCCCACGACGACGAAGACTCCCCACTTCGCGTCACGAGCCGCACCTACGAGCAGTTCGACTCCCCCGGTGACGAACTCTTCTACGAGCATCTTCGCCACGTTGGCCTCGGGGAAGGCCAACGCGACTCGGGCCAGCATTACCTCGTACTGCCTGTCGAGCTCGCTTTCGTTGGCGATGACCCTCACGCCGCCGACGTCGCTCTTGTGGGTAATCGACGCCGAGGCGATCTTTAAGACAACGGGGTAACCCAGTCGCGCCGCAACGTGTCGTGCGCCCTCAAGATCGCTGACCACTTCACCGTCGGGAACCGCTAAGCCCGCCTGGGACAAAAGAACCTTGGTGCCACGCTCGTCGAGTACCTCTCGCGCTCCAAGACCCAGCGCGTTCCCACGGCGCGGTGCCGCTCTCGCGTTGGCCTCGCGTACCAAGCGCGCGTGGTTCGTCACGTGAGCCACGGCGCGCAGAGCGCGCTCGGGCGATCGAAAAAGCGGCAGGCCGGCGTCGAGAATCTTCAATCGATTGGCTAGAAGCAAGGGTGACTCGCCCCCCATGATCGTATAGATGACGGGCTTGGGCGAGGCGACCAGGGTCGGCAGGAGAGCCTGCACTTGTTCACTGCCCTGCACCTCGGATCCCGGCATTGATGAAACGACCAAACAACCCACGTCTTCGTCACTAAGGAGTGTCGACGCCACCCGACCGTACAGGCTGGGATCGTTAAGTCCCATGGCCGTGATGTCCACGGGATTACTGGCCAGCGCAAAGGCGGGAAGTTCACCTTGGAGCTTGGTGAGCGTCGCGCTCGAAAGTTCGGGCAGTGAGAGCCCGATATCGTCACTCACGTCCAAGGCGTACGTCTTGGCCGCGCCCGAGTCAGTCATGAACGCCACGCCGCTGGCGTGCGGGGTAGGGCACTTCACCAACACTCCGGCGGTGTCAATGAGTTCGTCGAGCGAATCAATGAAGAGTACCCCCTCGCGGCCCAGAATCGCGCGCGGCACGTCCTGGTTGGCAGCGATCGCTCCGGTATGAGAGAGCGACGCTGCTTGGGCGCGAAGCCCGCGCCCGATATGCAGAAGGCAGAGTGCAACATCGCGCTCGCGGGCCCTTCGCGCCAGCTCGAGAAACTCCAAGGGCCGGCGGATTTGTTCGACCAGCAATGCGACGGTGCGGGTTCGACTCTCGTCGAGGATCAGGGCGAGGTAGTCCTCGATCGCGAGCACCGATTCGTTGCCGGTCGAGATGGTGTAGGTGACGTTGATGTCCTGGGCCATGGCCGCGTAGGTGAGGGCCAGTGACATCGCGCCACTTTGGGCGATGATGGCGAGCCCCGGCTCATCGCCACGCCGGTTCGGGGCACAGTCGCCGAAGGTGAGGGGGACACCCTCGGCGAAATTCACCAGACCCAAACAGTTCGGTCCGGCGAGAGCGAGGTCGTACTTCGTCGCGATCGACGCCAAGGCGGACTGTGCGGCCGCGCCCTCCTCATCAAGCTCGGCGTAGCCCGAAGAGAAGACGATCACCCCGCCGATCCCTCGACGTCCGGCCGCCTCCACGGCCTCGGCGACGCCGGCCTTAGGAATGGCGAGGATCGCGGCATCGACGCCGCGTGGCAGGTCGTCAATTGACCCTACGCACGCGCGCCCGTACACTTCGTCGCGGGTTCGACTCACGGGGTAAATATCGCCGCCGTAGCCAAAGCGCTCCAGCAGAGCTAGCGGCGCGCCACCCATGGAAGCGGGCGCGTCCGACGCCCCCACGACGGCGATGGAGCGCGGGTGCAGCAGGCGCCGTAGCGACGCCTGCGAAATCCTCGCCTGGTCGCCCGAGGCCCCGTCAGTCACGCTTGTAGGCACCCAGACCCGGCCGGAACGACTTGTCGTCGAGAAATTGGCTCATGCCCTGTTCGCGCCCGTGTTCTGGATCGTTGGCAATTGACTGGTCGAGTTTGGCGTAGAGATACTCCTCAGAAACCTCAAACTCCATTGAACGTGCCCGTTTGAACCCGGTCTTGGCCCCTTCGATGACCGTGCGATTCATGGTCGCCAGGTGCTTGGCCAGCTCGGTGGTGCGCCCGAGCAACTGCGCCGCGGGCACCGACTCGTTCACCAAACGCATGGCCGCGGCCTCCACTCCGGTAAAGGTTTTGCCGGTCATGATGTAGTAAATCGCGTCACGAGCGGGGATCATCTCGGCGAGCGAACGCGACACGATCGAACCGGGAGGGATCCCCCAGTTGACTTCCGAGAGACCAAAAATGGCGTCGTCGGCCGCGATCGCGAGATCGCACGNNCGCCGAAACACCAGCCGTTGACCATGGCAATGGTGGGCTTGGCGAAGAACATCAGGCGTCGATACTGCCACTCATTCGAGGCGCGCCGCGTGCGAATGCGCGCGATGGGCCCGCCAGCGTCCACCTCTCGAAAATACTCCTTGAGGTCCATTCCTGCGGAAAAGGACTCTCCCGCGCCGGTGAGCACGAGGACCTTCGCACGGTCCTCGGTTTCGACCACGTCGACGACCTCGAGCATCTCCTCGTTGAGCTTCGGGTTCATCGCGTTGCGCTTCTCGGGTCGGTTGAGCGTCACCCAGGCAATGCCGTCGCCATCAAGTTCGCAGAGCACCGTGCTCCACTCTCCTAGTGGCTCTAGTCCCTTTCCCAGGGTCGGGCTTGATGTCATTTCGGTTCCTCCACTCTCTCTTTAGATTGAACCAATCCCTCGTCGACCGCGAGCGGCTGGGTGTTCGCTAGCGGAACCTGCTCCCCTTGGCCTACGGTCACGGCAGATAGCACGATATTTGGTGTTCACTATATCAAGTAACTTGATATCCAGTGTTGCTCCCGAGGAGCCACCGCGAAAGGGCGACCAGATGACTGACGTACCGGCGACCAGGATAAGTTACACGGTTAAGCGACTGGAATCCGCCGTGCGCGCGCGCCTCGACGTGATTTGCCGGCAGTACGGCGTTACCACGACCCAGTACACCGTGTTGAGCGTGTTGCGCGTCCTTCCCGGACTGTCGTCGGCCCAACTCGCGGTACGTTCCTTCGTCAGTCCCCAGTCAGCCAATCAAATGGTGGCCGCTCTCGAGAGTGCCGAGCTTATTAAGCGCGCACCCGACGAAGTGAATCACCGAATTCTTAGGGCCAATCTTACCCCGAGGGGACAACGGATTCTCGAAGCGTGCGATAGTGCGGTGCACGATCTAGAAACGCGCATGTTCGCCGGGCTCAGCGACTCGGATCTCACAAGACTGCGTCACGCATTGAACCAGTGCATCCAGAATCTTTCGGGCGCCATCCACTAACCCGTTCACCACGGACGTGCGCCGCTCGAATCGGAGAATTCATTGGTGGTCTGGACCAATCAGCCGCTCACCACCACGTAACTGTCGTTTGGCGAACAGGTCGTCAGTCGGGATCGCTGGTGAGATACTGCACCACCACGTCGCCAATCATTTGGCGGTATTTCTCACGACGGCTCGGTTCAACCAGGTCGCGACCGAAGTTGGCCTCGAAGGTGTAGTGGTTGTTGATTCGAAAGAAGCAGAACGAACTGATCAGCATGTGCACGTCGAAGACATCGATTTCGCGACGGAATACTCCCTCGGCCGCGCCGCGCTCGAGCGCCTGCGCCAGCATCTTTATGACCGGGCGATCGAGCCCCGGAAACCCGCTGGCCGCCGTGATGTACTTGGCCCGGTGCATGTTTTCCAGGCTCACCAGGCGGCTGAACGTCGGGTTGGCCTCGTGGCGGTCAAACGTGAGTTCCGCCAGCTTGCGAACCGCGGCCACCGGATCAAGGTTGTCCACGTCGACACTCTGCTCCGTGATCCGGATGGCCTCGTAGGACTTCTCCAGGGCGGCCATGTAAAGCCGTTCCTTCGACCCGAAGTAGTAGTAGATCATCCGCTTGGTGGTGCGAGTCAGGTCGGCGATCTCGTCGACGCGCGCGCCCGCGAAGCCGCGATCGGCGAATTCCTGGGTGGCGACGGCGAGGATTTCCAGTTTGGTCCGCTCGGGGTCGCGCTGGCGCCCCTCGCGACTCGCTGGTTTTTCCTGGCCTACCGTCATCGATCCCCTCCCGCGCTCGCTGCACCGTCACCTCACCAACCAGGCGCAATCAAGAACTCAAAAACTCACCTTATTCGCTTCGTTGCGGCGCGCCCGACGAGGGCCCCAAAGTTGCGTCGGGCGAAGGGTACGCTGCAATTCACATCGCTCAGATGGCGCTCGCCACTTTGAGACCCTCCAGCACCGCCTCTTCGACACTGCGCGGCGCCAGACAGTCGCCCACTCCCGTAACGTCGCCGTCGAAACCGGCCAGTTCGTTGAGCAGGTCCGAGGACGATTCGTGGCCGCAGGCCAACACCAGCGCGGACACCGGCTCCAGCGTGATTGCCTCCTCGGTCAGCACGTGCTGGAGATAGACCGTGTCATCGTCGACGCCGAAGAGGCGCACCATCGCCAGCACGGTGACCCGTTCGCGCTGCAGCGCGGCCAGCATCGCGTCGCGAACGTACTGCTGCAACGCCTCGCCGGCCCCGTAGCCGTTCACGCAGAGCGTCACTCGGTGGCCCCTGGCCGCCAGCAGCCGCGCGACGCCGATACCAATCCAGTCACCGCGCCAGTCAACGACCACCACGTGTCCATCGGCGACCTTCTCGCCGCGCAGCACCTGCCACGAGTCGAGCACTTGGGGCTCGCCCAGCACCTCGATCACTGGGCGATACGGACGCGCACCGGTCGCCACCACCACCACGTCGGGGTGCACGTCACGCAAGAGCTCAACGGTGACCGCACGATTCTTCACGATCTCTACTCCCGCGCGCGTCGCCTCGCGCTCGAGATTGGTCGCGGCGCCGCCGAACTCTTCGCGTCCCGGCAGCAGTTGCGCGAGCAGTACCTGTCCGCCGACGCGAGACGCTGCCTCGTACAAGGTGACGTAGTGTCCGCGTTCAGCCGCCACCGCCGCGGCCTTGAGGCCGCCGGGACCGGCGCCGCCGACGACGACCCGACGGGGCCGACCGGTGCGGATGCGCGTGCCGAAGAGGATCTCGCGGCCGGTCTCGGGATGTTGGATGCACGAGATCGGATAACCCAGATGAAAGTGTCCGATGCAGGCCTGGTTGCAGGCAATGCAGGCGCGAATATCCTCGTCCAGACCGGCCGATGCCAGTCGCGGCAACTCGGGATCGCAGATCAAAGCGCGAGTCATGACGCAGGCGTCTGCCTCGCCGGCGGCCAAAATTCGTTCGGCTTCCTGAGGCTGGTTGATGCGGCCGGCGACCAACACCGGCACGCTCACCACGGCTTTCATGCGCGCCGAGAGCGGGGCCGTGTAGCCGTTGGCGAAGTGCATCTCGGGGGCAATGTGGCCGGACCCCAAGAAGCTGGCTGACGTGCCGGTCGTCACGCTGACGTAGTCGACCAGTCCTTCGCGGTCGAGATGGGCCGAGGCGCCGAGCGCGATCTCCTCGTCGAGGCCCGTCGGATCGTGCTCGTTGAGTGAGATCCGAAGTCCCACGACAAGATCCTTGCCGACTCTTTGGCGCACCGATCGCAATATGTCGCGCAGGAAGCGCAGTCGATTCTCCGGCGCGGCGCCGTACTCGTCGGTGCGCAGATTGAGATGAGGATTGAGGAACTGGGCCGGCAGGTAACCGTGGCTGGCGACAATCTCGACACCGTCGAGTCCCGCTTTCTCGAGTCGGATGGCCGACTGCGCGTAGCCCTCGATGATTTCCTCGATCTCGCTGACTTGAAGAGCGCGCGGCATGACGTGGAATCGCTCGTTGGGCACGGCCGAAGGAGCGAGCGCCACCGGACTGGATCCGTCCTGGGACTCCATAACTTCGCGGCCGGGATGAAACAGCTGGCCGAAGACCTTGGTGTCGCTCTTGTGCAACGTGGCCGCCAGTGTCGCGTAGCCCGCGACGCACGAGTCGTCGTTCGCCATCAAGATGTGCGCCGTGTAGCGCGCACTCTCGTGCACGCCGGCGACCTGGACGATGATGAGGCCCACCCCGCCCTCGGCGCGCGCCGCGTGATAGGCAATGAGCTGCTCGGTGATCTCNNCCCGATCGTCAACGGGCTGAAGAGGCGGGTGTAGGCGGTCATTGATGAATGTCCCTGTCTTTGATCTGAGTCTTTTCCTACTACCAATTGTGCAACCCGCCGACGGGGCTAGGTACTCTTGTCCTCCGGGCATATTCACAACGTGCGAAAGGCCCCCACCGAAGTGGGGGC
>PLXU01000092.1 GCA_003151555.1 Acidimicrobiaceae bacterium
GCGGTACCGGGCGCGGGGAACTCGATGCGCGATCACTTCGCATCGCTCAATGAGGAAGGCGACATCCAATGATCCGCAGGCCACGGTCGTTGGCGCGGCGATGTCTTCGAGGTGCGCCCACGCGTTCTTAGTCTCGTCATCAGTCTCGCCAGGGTCATTANNCGATCTGCTTGTCAATTTCGCCGTCGAACCAGCGCAACTCCGGTCCAAAGCCTTGTGGATCCGGATCGGGCGCCCCACTCACGACGGGCGCGAACAGCACGAGGCCGGCGACACGTTCGGGCGCGCTTAACGCGGCGTCGAGCACCACCCGACCGCCCGCCGAGCTGCCCACGAGCCACACTTGATCCATTTGAAAATGATCGAGCAGACCCAGCAAATCCGCGAGATGGGTGAAGGTTTCCGTGCCGAGTGACGTCTCACCGAAGCCCCGGCGGTCGTAGGTGACGACCGTTGCGTGCGCCGCGAGTCCATCCACGACCGCGGTCCAACTTCGTCGGTCCGCGACCCCGGCGTGGAGCAATACCACGTTCGGTCCGGGCCCCGTCCAACGCTCCCCCACCAGGTTCGTGCCGGGGCGCGGTATCGCAAATCGTTCGCTCATGAGTTAAGTCTTCAATACGGGTGCGCCCAACGCAACTGGCATCCTGCGAGAAACTGCGCACCCTGGACCTCGCGCGACTCAGCCACGCTCGCCCACTACACTCAAGCCATGCGTTAACAACTGAAGTTTCTACTCGAACTTTGTCCTTACGTCCACGTTCTTGGAGATTTCAGTTGCCTCTATCGCCCATCTCTCAATCTTCTGGCTTCACCAACGCGGTGCTCACCGCGCGCAATTTAACCCACGACCGCGGCGGCCACACCGTGTTACGCAACGTCTCACTGAGCGTCGGCCCCAACAGTTGCCTGGGCGTCATCGGGCCTAACGGCGTGGGCAAGTCCACCCTGCTGCAACTGCTGGGCGGCTGGACATCACCCGATCTCGGCGAGATATCCCTGACCCCGCCGGGGGCCACCGTGGGCTACCTCGTTCAGGAACATGAGGCCCGTCGCGGTGAAACGGTGCGCGACACGTTGGCCCGACGCACCGGCGTCCTCGACGCCGAAGCCCGGCTCAACGCGGCGGCCAACGAGATTGCAGTCGACGCGCGCAACGCGGCCCACGCCTACGAACGCGCGCTCACCACGTTCGAGTCACTGGGCGCCGGCACGTTCAATTCGAGAATGGGAACGCTGCTCAAGCAACTGGGTATCGCCCACCTCGTGGACCGCGAAACGGCGACCCTCTCGGGTGGGCAGGAGGCGAAGGTCGAGTTGGCCAGCATTGAACTCTCCAATTTTGACATCGTGCTATTGGACGAACCGACCAACAACCTGGACTTCGACGGTCTGCGTCGTCTCGAAAGCTGGGTCAGGTCGCGCGACGGCGCGACGGTGATCGTGTCGCACGACCGAGCATTTCTCGAACAGACCGTGACGACCGTGCTCGAACTCGACGAACGCAGTCGCACCGCGCGCGAGTATCACGGCGGATGGGCAGGCTATCAAAGTGAACGAGCCAATAGCCTGCGTCTCGCGCGCGAAGCCTTCGAACAGTACGAGGGTAAGAAACAGCAACTCACAACTCGCGCCAACCGCCAACGCCAGTGGGCCGGCGACGGAGTGCGCAAGGAGATCAAGAATCCCCGCGACCACGACAAGGCGCAGCGGGACTTCCGGATCAATCGAACCGAAAGCCAGGCCCACAAAGCGCGACAACTGGATCGGACCCTGGAGAATCTCGACGTCGTCGAGAAGCCCTTCGAGGGCTGGGACCTGCGATTCTCCATTTTCGAGACCAAACGCTCGGGTGACGTGGTGGCCCGATTGAGCGACGCCGTCGTCGAGCGGGTTGATTTTCGACTGGGTCCCGTCAACCTGGAAATTAGCTGGGGCGACCGGGTGGCCCTCACGGGCGCCAACGGTTCGGGCAAGTCAACCCTGGTGCACGCGCTGCTCGGAGTGCTGGAGCTAACGAGCGGCGCACGATGGGTCGGACCGAGCGTGGCCGTCGGCGTACTCGGTCAAGATCGTCGTGCCCTCAGCGGAGACGACAACCTGGTGCACTACTTCTCTGAACGCTGCGCTCTCAACCAATCAGAGACACGAACAGTGCTCGCCAAGTTCGGATTGCACGCACTGCAGGTGACCCGACCAACTCGACTTCTCTCACCCGGCGAGCGAACTCGGGCCGAGTTGGCGAGCTTCCAGGCGCGCGGCGTCAATCTCTTGGTGCTGGACGAACCAACCAATCACCTCGACCTGCCGGCCATTGAACAGTTGGAGAGCGCACTGAAGGGATTCGGGGGCACCCTGCTCTTGGTCTCGCACGACCGACGGCTACTCGACGCCGTGGCCATTTCGCGAACCATTGCGCTAATGGACGGCCAGGCCACGGAGAAATCGGCGTAGACAACCATTGCGCGACTGCTCTTTCATTGACGAGAACGCTCGTTCGTGGTCATGAAATCATCGTGGGGCGAACGAGTCCCTCGTAATCGCCACGTTCGACGAATTTGACGTGTTCTCGTTGCGTGTCGCCGACCCCAAAAGGGGCGAGGTATAGCATTACCTGGCCCATGACGACTCTAACGATGCGTACCCTGCTCCTCACCGCCAACAAAGTGCTGCCTCCCAAGGGCCTCAACACCAGTATCTACCTAAGCATCAACAATTTTTCGCGCCACACGGGCTGGGCCCACGGTTTCATGCGCGCCTACGCCCTGTGGCTCGGCGCGGTCGTCCTGGTCGCCGTCTTTCTCGCCACCTACGCAGTCATCTGGATGCGTCGAGACCATCGAGCGGCCGTGCTGATGGGACTCAGCGGAATCGCCACGTTCGTCGCCCTCGGCCTCAATCAACTCGTGGGTCACGCGTTCAAAGAACTGCGACCGTACGTCACCCTGCACCAAGTCCTCGTGCTCGTGCCGAGGGCCAACGACTACGCCTTTCCCTCCGATCACGCTGTGATTGCCGGAGCGATGATGGCGTCGGTCCTGCTCGTTGGGCGACGGGTGGCGACTCTGGCGCCACAAATCTCACCTACGAACGCGAACGGGCGCTCCCTGTTGATGCTCGGCATCGTCAACGTCATCTTCGGGCTCCTACTCTGCTTCGCGCGGGTCTACGTCGGGGCGCACTACCCCGGCGACGTCGTCGCCGGGCTGTTGCTGGGCGCACTCGTAGTCGTACTCATGTCGCTGTTTCGGCCCTTGGCCTACCGGGTCGCGGACCTCGCCGAACGGACCCCATTCGGTGTCCTCGTTCGTCGCCCGACCGCAAAGGTGAGCGGATCCCCACGCGGTCTTTAGGGCCTGAACGTGTTTCGAGCACCTACTGCGATGTGGCGAATCCACCTGTGCTTTGACCGTCGTCCAAGTAGGCCCCCAGACCCTTGGTCACCAACGTGCCGTCAAGGAAGAGGACCTCGCAAACAAGGCGGTCGTCTTGATTTCGATAATTGATAACCAGCACCTCGACGCCGACATAGACGCCCTCGATTTCGAACCGCAAGTTGGGAATCCTACGCAAGCCTTCACGCCAGTAGTCACGAAGAGCCGCTTTGCCTTGAATGACACCTTCGCTGTCCGGCACAATCCACGTCGCCACTGGTGAGGAGAAGGCCACATCATCGCTGAAATACGAAAGGATCAATTCGAGATCGTGCGCGTTCCATGCATCGACCCATTCAACTGCAAACGCCTGTGCGTCATCTAGTTTCATGGCGAGACATTACTGCCTTATACGACGATATCGACGGGATCAGGATTCCATTGCGCGACTCCGAAGACGGCCGCTGAAAAGGTGGGGATTCGGTAGCCCGACGCAACAGAAATACCACCTTGCACTGGCGCCTTGATACATAAGGAGTTAGCTCCTAGGTCACCCTTAGCGTGCATCGCTGTGGCCCTGCAATTTTTTGCGCGGCCGCGACTCACTCTCGTAAGGTACTGATCCTGCGTTCAGGTTGCAAACGATTGGGCGTGTACTCACTGAGCAATCAGGCGAGAAGATATCGCTCCTTGGCGGTGTCAACATGTTGTTGGAACCGAGTGATCTTCCCGCCGTCGAGGGTCCACACGTGGGCAATCTTCACTTCGGCAGGCTCGCCAGAGCCCTTGCGGTTCCAGTTGTAGGTGCCGAGGCCCACGACGGTGTCACCTTCGGCGACAAACTGAGTGACATTGAGCGAGAAGTTGTCGCCAATCTCCCCAAGCCGCATGAAAACTCCGTCGACGATCGCTTGTGGACCCACGAACGTACCGTCATAAAGCGGCCATCCTTCAGCCTCCGTCCATTCGATCTTGGGATCCATCAAGGCCAGGACGGCACGTCACCCGTCGCGAAACTCGCGTACGCCGCTTCGATGATCTCTTTGTTGGTTGGCATAACACTCCTCATGGTCGTTAATGATTCGCAGCCCTACACGCGGAGGCTTCCTTTGCAACTGGCCAGGGCGCGCACTCACTAGACAGGAAGACTTTGCTCGCGACTTCGCACTGTTGGGGCTCGGTTCTGAATAAGTTCTTCACATCGTGACGTTCAAGTGAATCGAAAGGTTCGTGGATGATTGGCCCACGTCCACTCGATACCGACCGGGAACAATCGTGAACGAATTCTTTTGGAAGATCTGGAACCCCGACGATGGGATGACCATCACGATCCGCTTCGTCGCCGAAGGATTGAGTTTGAGCCGTTGAAAACCACGTAATTGCTCGGGAGGCTCGCCGGTTGAGGCGGGATAGGCGACGTACGCCTGCACGACGTCGATGCCCGCTCGCGACCCGGTGTTCGTGACGCTCAGGCGCACCGTCACCCCCGACGTCGTTTGCTTCAGGGATGCGTGAGACAACTTGAAGGTGGTGTAACTCTCCCCGTACCCGAAGCTGAAGAGGGGCGCGACCTTGTTCGTCTGGTACCACCGATAGCCAATGTTGAGACCGGTCCCGAAGTTGACGACTTGATTGACGCCAGGGAACGACGAGTCGCTGGTGGCCGGCATCGCGGAGGTGCTGGTCGGGAACGTCAAGGGAAGCCGACCTGCCGGATCGACCTTTCCGGTAAGCACGCTCGAGATGGCGATCCCGTCCTCCTGACCCGGGTACCATGCCTCAAGGACGGCCGCGACCTTCGAAATCCAGGGCATGACGACTGCGCCTCCGGAGTTGAGGACGACGATCGTACGGGGATTCGCCGCCGCCACCGCCGAAATGAGGGTGTTCGCGTCGCCGGGGAGGTTGAGGTTGGGAGCGTCGACGCCCTCGGAATCGAAGCTACCGACAAAGACGATCGCCACCTTCGCCTTGCGCGCCGCCTGCACCGCCTTGTTGATGACGGGTGTCACGTCCGCGAGGCTGAAAGTCGGAGCGGGGTGGCCCTTAATTTGAAACCACTGGGCGGTGAACGTGTACTGATGGCCGGCGACAAACTGGGCGGTCGCGCTCAATTCAGCGGGTGCGTGCAGACCGGCCGAGGAGATGAACGGCTTCTTGTCGAGGTAGAGCCAAGTATCGCCGTACTGCTGGAACCTGATCTCGTAGGTTCCGGTGTTCTTGGCCCTGATGACCATGCTCCACTTGTCCCACCCGAGGCCAGCACCCGGATCGGTCGCGGTCGCGATGGCCGGGGTCACGCTCGGGTCCATCTCCAAGGCGATGTCAGCCTTACCCGCTTCGCCGATGGGCGCGATGGGCTTCACCAACTTGAGTGGCGTTCCCTTTACAATGTCGACGTCGCTCAATTGGTCGAGGTCCTGGGTCGGCAGTCCCCCGGGTTCGTAGGACACCTTCGTCGTTGCCGAGACCATCGAGCGCAGTGCGCTAAGCGGCGTGACGACGTACGGGGCACTCACTTTCGAGCTCCCGCCGCCCGACACCTGGGGCGTCTGACCGGCGTCGACCCCGATGACGGCGATCGAGGTAGTGGTGGGGCTCAGCGGAAGAATGGAACCCTGGTTCTTCAGCAGGACGATGCTCTGCGTGGCGGCGGCGAGGGCGGTCTGGGCGTGGGCCGGCGTGGTGGCGACCGCGCTGAGCGAGCCATGGACCGGGCGGGTGATGAGCCCGGCATTGAACATTGGCACCAGGACCGACCTCACCGCCTGGTCCAGCTGGCTCGTGGTGACCGCACCCCTACGCACCAGCCTCACGAGCGTCTCCGGCGACCCCGGCTTCATGAGCGACATTCCCGCGCGGAAGGCCTGGGCCATGTTGGGCACCGCGCCCAAGTCGGATCGGACGAAGCCGGTGAAGCCCCAGGACTTGAGGGTCGCGTACATCGCGGCGTCGGAGCACGTGTTGACGCCGTTCAGCTCACCGTAGGAGCACATGATCGACGCCACGTGGGCCTGCTGTACTACTGCCTTGAAGGGGGCGTCGTAGAGCTCCGCGAGCGCTCGAGCGGAGACGACCTGGTCGAGACGGAGCCGGGCCGTCTCCTGGGTGTACTCCGAATAGTGCTTGGCGTCGGCGAGGTCCCCGGTCGACTGGATACCGTTGACGTCCGCGACGCCGAGGATGCTCGTGAGGTAGGGGTCCTCGCCGTAGGTTTCGAAGATGCGCCCGCTCTGGGGCACGCGAGCCAGGTTGAGTTCGGGGCCTTGGACGACGGCGATTCCTTTGGTGCGAGCTTCGACCGCTTCTGCCTGGCCGACGGCCTTCGCAATCGAAGGATTGAAGCTCGCGGCGATGCCGATCGCGGCCGGGAACTGCGTGACCCCCTTGAGGCCGTTGGCGACGCCGTCAGGGCCGTCGGTCAGGGTGATCGGAGGGATACAGAGGGACGGTACTCCGATGTTGCTGTTCTCCAGTGGCGGATACGTCGAGAGGATCACGAAGGACGCCTTTTGGTTGAGTGACATCTTCGAGATCACTTCGTTCGCCAGCTGCGTCGCACTCGCCGAGCGATGAAGTGACTGCGCGATCCACGGGCACCGGCTCGCCCTCGCCGAAGCCTCCAGCGATGACTTGGAACGGGTAGAACTTACGCCACTGGCTTGCAGCGAAGTGACCGTCGCCGCGAGAAGGGTGGAGAACGCGATTGTCGCGATCGAGAGCGCGGCGAGGGTGCCGCGACGAGGCAGACGCCCGCTCACTTCAGCGTCCCCTCGATGTGTCGAAATGAGACCTCATTAAGAAAGTCGGCATTCTGCACTTTCATCGAAACTCCGATTTCAATCTACGTGAGGCCGGGCGTCGTCAGGGCGGGCCCTATGTCAGATTCTCGCGGCCGAGGCCGTAGCGCCAATGCATGGCGTGGCCTCAGTTAGCCAAGCGAGGGCGCGAGGCGTCGTCCCCGACACCGATGAGGGTGAGTCGGTTCTGAGGTGCTCGTCATTGCTAATGATGCCAACTTCCTTGAGGCGGCGTCCGGATTCGAACCGGAGCACGGGGCTTTGCAGGCCCACGTTCGTGTGCCACCATGTGCCAGAGTGTGCCATAATCCTTTTGGTTGCTGGTTCTTGGCACACTTCATATGGGCCAATTGACCTCCCGAAAGTCTCATTCTGAGTAATTTTAAGGGGCAGACTCAGGGGCAATTTTGATGGGTTGCGGTCGACCATCGATGCGCGTAGCACGGCATGCCGAGGCACACTCTGAGCGAACCTCGTTACCGCGCCCCATGAGGTCCCGAGTTCGCCAAAGGGTCTACTCCAGCGGACACAAGTGCACTCCTCGCTAAAATAGGCGGCAGTCCGCGCTAATTCTTGTAGCGCGTGTGCTATGGCCCTAGCAGGAACGAATCCCCGATGGAGCTGTGGCAGCGCCACCGTGACGCGCCCGATTACGAACTAGCGATCCACGTGTCAGTAAATGAAGTCCCTCCGCCGCTCAGAATTCCAGGCGACATCATCGTCAAGTTGTTGTTGTCATTGCATTCAACGGCCGTCGCGGTGCTCGAGGTAATGCTGCCAGTTCCCGTGGTACTAGAAGTAACCGATATGTTAGTGAACGTAACCGTTCCAAAGTCCGCCAGTGACGCCTCCGAACAGCTGCCCGAGCACACGCCAGGGCTCTCAGTTATAACCTCGGCGCTCACCGCCCCCGGCGCCGAGCTCGTAATAACCGTAGAGAACGTCCAGCCGGCCGTGTTGTCTACGACCTTCAGTGTCCACTCGCCGCCGGACAATAGCACTGACGCCGTCATTGAGTTACCGGGAGACACGTGATAAAGCGACGTAGAAAGCGGAACCATGTATCCGTTATTGACGCTCGCGTCGCCGTACATTTCGTACCACGCGTTGTACTGCGGCGTCGCTCCGGCACAGTTGGTCGCGGTGCCGTCTTGCTCCACGGTAGAACTATTCCAGCCATCAATGCCGACCCACTGCACGGCCATCAGCGCACTGGTCCCCGAGCACGTCACCGTAGGAACTACCCACTTGGCACTGACCGCACTAAAGGTGCCACCAGTGTCGACGTAACCGGCCCAGTTGCCTGAGTTCACAAGGAACGTCAGCTGCGCGGCTCCGCTAGTAGCAGAACCACCCGCGTTCGTAAACACTGCCTCGTACTCGTATCCATTTACGTACAGGGTCGAAATAAGTGAGTATGACCCCGACGTGGCCCCGCTAATGGCCGACCAGGAACTTCCTCCATTAGAAGAAACATTCCACTGAACGCTAGGGGTCGGACTACCTGACGCGCTCGCATTAAAGGTAGCTGTAGTTCCGGTCTCTACAACCTGGCTAGTTGGAGACAATGTAACTACTGGTGCAAATGACGCCGCCCACTGCGCGTAGAGCGTTGCGTTAGCGCCAAACCCGTAGCTGGCTCCGCCAACGTACGCCGCACCACTGCCGTTCGCCGCCGTGTTCCAACCTGAGAACGTGTAACCAATGCGTGTAAACCCAATACCATTAAGCGCCTCTGGGGTGCTCGAAGACTCATTGGACATTGATCCCGTGCCGCCGTTAGCGTTAAAAGTTACCGTGTAGACATCTATGGCCCACTGTGCGTAGAGGGTCACCGAAGCGCCAAACCCGTAGCTGGCCCCGTCTGCGTAGACAATACCGCTACCGTTGGCCCGCGTGTTCCAACCTGAGAACGAGTATCCTGATCGACTAAATGCATTAGCACTAAGTGATGCCCCCGTGTTGGACGACTCCGGTGACATTGACCCCGTACCACCGTTAGAGTCGAAAGAAGCCACGTAGGCATTAGCCACAACCGACGCTGCAGTCCACTGAGCGTAAACAACCAGTGCCGCATTGAAGGAATAATCGGACCCATCGCTGTACGCCGCACCGCTGCCGTTGGCCTGCGTGCTCCAACCTGAGAACGTGTAACCAGAGTACGTAAAACTGTTAGCACTAAGCGCTGTCGTGGTGTTATCAGACTGGACGGTCATTGACCCTGAGCCACCGTTTGCGTTGAAGGTAACAGCGAAGAAGTCAGCGCTCCACTGTGCGTAGAGGGTCACCGAAGCGCCAAACCCGTAGCTGGCCCCATCTGCGTAGACAATACCGAGACCGTCGGCCGCCGTGTTCCAACCTGAGAACGTGTAACCAGTGCGCGTAAGACTGTTAGTAGTGAGCGCGGCCGCAGAGCTAGCAGTCTCGCTCGCCATCGAGCCACTAGATCCGTTGGCATTGAAAGTTACGGTGAATGAGCTTGGAGTAGTACCGCCGCCGCCACCACCGCCGCCACCGCTTGGTGCGGGGATCGTAGTGGTGGTACTGGTCGGTGTTGAAGGCGCAATGGGACTGCTGGGAGGAGAATTTGGGATGGTGACCAGCCCTCTCGGAGTAACGACATTGGAGGGCTTGGAGTTTGGGCTGCTACCCACCTTATTACTGGCCACTACGGTGAACTCGTACGACATGGCGTTCACAAGCCCCGAAATGGTGCACTTGTTCCCGCTCGTTGCACAGGTCTTATTCAGTGGATGCGAGGTAACAATGTACCTCTTAATGAAAGATCCACCATTCGACAATGGGGAGGACCACTTAAGTTGCGCTTGAGCGTTTCCGGCGGTTGCCTGCACTGCTCGTACCGCGGATGGGACAGTGGTCCTTGCGAGCGCCGCAGAGGCCGGAAGGGAGAATGCAAGCAAAAGAGCCAAGGAACTACCCATAATAACTACCGCTCTGGTCCAGCGTGCGCACAGCAATGTCTTGCACTGCATGTTCGCTAACGTCTCTCTTGTGCTAAGTACCTGGTGGCCAGTGCAGCCGAAATAGTCACGGCCAGCCCCGCAAGAGTGCTGACGATTAGTGCTACCACTGAGGACCAGGATCGACGTAACACTAGGATCTTTTCGTTGTGACCACTCGGTGAATGGCTCGTACTCACAGTGTGGTACTGGCAACCCAAATTGTCTCCACATCAGAAACAACCCACTCGCAATTCGGTGTTGTCGTTGCTACAAAATCTCGATTACGCGCGCGAATAGGTCTGTAGTTATTGGGGCTCTTGCGATCCCTTGTCTGGAACTACCAACGGGGCTGATGTCGCTATAGGTGACACCTATTTCAACATCAGCCCCTCTAATTCGGTGATTCCGCTCTGATCAATGACCGGTTGAATGAAAGTAAAGTGAGTTGGTCAAGGTCGATGAAGGGCCGTTCAAAATGCCAACATTCGTCATTCGAGCCCCGTAGTCAATGGGATTATGAAATATGTTGGCGTAAAAGACTTCAAATGGCGGCTCTGCCCGTATCAAAATTTTCATCGTGACGACTGGAGGCGGCGTCCGGATTCGAACCGGCGTGCGTCGCATTGCGGGACCCCTCGATCGACAACCGTTAAGCATCGGCAATCTTGCGCTTTTGCCGATGAGTGGGAATCGTGTGCGCGGCCTCATCATCTCGAATCGCAAGTGACCAGGGTATTCCGCCGAGGCAGAGCACGGCCGCCACGAGGAAGGCAATTCGATAGGCGGCAAAATTGGCAACCAAGTGGCCGCCAATGTGGTGGAGCGGACCCATAATAACCACCGCCGTCGTCAGCACTGCCACCCCAATGGCGCCGCCTAGTTGTCGTAACGCGTTGTAGAGCGTCGACGCGCGACCGGTATCCGAGGGCGAAATCGTGGCGAAGGAAACGGCTTGACCCGCGACAAACACTTGCCCGATCGAAAAACCCATGGCAAACATAAGTAGTCGGGACCACCACAGACTAGTAGTCCCGTCCATCAGCGACATCAATCCTATGGAGAGGCCCAGGGCCACCAGTCCGTAGGTAATGTGGCGGCGAGGTCCCAGTTTCTTGTAAAGAACGCGGCTGGCTACCTGGGCGCCCAACATGACGCCGAGCGCTTCGGGAAACGTGCTCAATCCCGAGGCCAGCGGACTCATTCTTCGTCCATCCTGGAAGTACAAGGTGATCAGAAAAAGTGAGCCCAGGAACGCAATCGACGACATGACGATGATGCCGTTGGCCGATCGATAGAGTCGATTGCCTAACAGATTGAGCGCGATGATGGGCGCGGAGGAGCGAGTTTCCATAATAATCATTGCCACGAGCAGTACGACGCCGAGCACGATTGTCGAAAGCACCGTCATTGATCCCCAACCGAGTCCCGGTCCTTCTGAAACTCCGTACATTAAGAGCCCCAGACCGAAGCCAGCGAGAAGAAAGCCCGCCACGTCGAATCGACCGGGGTGACTTTCAACACTGTGGCGAACAAAAATACTTCCAAAAGCGACGGCCACTATCCCGATGGGGACATTGACATAGAACACCCAGCGCCACGACAACTCCGTCACGAGGATGCCACCGAGCACCGGACCAAGCGCCGGAGCGAGGGTGGTCGGGACGGTCAAAATCGATGCCGCTCGGATTCGCTCCTGTGGCGGAAAGGCTCGAAAGAGCATAGCCATGCCCACCGGCGCGAGCATTCCTCCACCGACACCCTGGAGAACACGGTAGGCCACCAACTCACTCAAACTGCTCGCCGTGCCACACAACGCCGAAGCCAAGGTGAACAAAATAATTGCCGCCATCAAGACACGCTTGCCACCAAAACGATCACCCAACCATCCCGACGCCGGAATAAAAACGGCCAAACTCACCAAGTAGGCGATTGAGATCGTGTCAATGGACGTAGGGCTCACCGAGAAATCACGACCGATAGTTGGCAAAGCAACATTGACAATAGTCACGTCCATGATGCTCATAAACATGGCGGCGACAAAGACGACGCTCACCGCGACCTTCTGACTGATTCGGTCTTGATAATAAGTGAGGGTTCCCATAATCTCTTTCTTGCGCGCGTCAAAAGTGACCTCAAAGTCGGCAGTCAGCGCCAGATTCCTTATCTCAATTCCTGGAGGCGGCGTCCGGATTCGAACCGGAGTACGGGGCTTTGCAGGCCCCTGCCTAACCACTCGGCCACGCCGCCAGAANNATATGGACTTCGTGCGATAAGCCCCTGTACACCTGACCTCTTGAATTCACCTTTTGAGACTAAAGACGGGGGCAGATACAGGGGCAGGCCGGCTGGTTTCCCGACGAAGAGGTCGTTGTAGAACGTGCCCCTTCGACAAACAGGGGCGCGGTGATTGATGCGGGTTCACATCTGTGGCCCGACGTGACAGACATGTGGCCCAATGCTTTGGGAGTCAAGCAAGATGGAGCAGCGTTACGACGCCGTGCTCGGCTTCATCAGAGATGGTTTCACGGTCACAGAAGTGGCGATCAAGTTCGGCGTGAGTCGCCAGAGCGTGCACGCGTGGCTCAAACGTTACGAAGAGGGCGGACTCAAGGCGCTGCAAGCAGCGGACCCGAACACCGATGGCCCCGCGACCCCCCACGTGCCACCCGTTACGCTTGACGCCCACGCGCCGCCCGCCCCGCCGGCTGTGCGCACGGACTACGCGCCCTTGCCGCCTGATCCGTCACTGAGCTAACCCGTGTCGAAGTTCCGCAAAGCGCAGACGGGCATGAACTTGGCCGAACATCTGGCCGAGGTTCGCCACCGATTCTTCGTGTGCTCCATCGTCGTGTTCTTGGTGGGGGTGCTGGCGTGGATCTTCTACCCGCAGATCCTGAACTTTCTCAAGACGCCCTACTGCAACGCGGTGCCGAGACACTGCACGTTCCTGGTCACCAATCCGCTCGACGGGCTGACCTTGCGCTTCAAGATCTCGGTGTACGGCGGCCTGTTCTTCTCGTCGCCCGTGCTCTTTTGGGAAACCTGGCGCTTCATCACGCCCGGACTGAAGGCCAAGGAGCGCCAGTACGCTATTCCCTTCGTGGGCTCCTCAGTTGTTTTCTTCGGCGCCGGGGTGGTCGCGGCCTATTTCATCTTCGCCCAGGCCATCTCCTGGCTGCAGTCGATCGGCGGCGAGTCCCTGATCTCGCACTACAACCCCAACTAGTACCTTGGGCTCTTCCTGCTGACGATGCTGATCTTCGGGATCACCTTCTTGTTCCCGGTGGTGCTGGTGGCTCTCGAGATGGCTGGGCTAGTGACCCCCAAGCAGCTGCTGCACTCGTGGCGCTACGCCATCATTATCATCACCGTGGCGGCGGCCGTGTTCACCCCGAGTGGCAACCCCATATCGATGCTGGTCCTCGCGGCCCCGTTGATAGCCTTCTACTTCATCGCGATCGGGGTCGGTAAGTTGATCAAGAAGTGACCGTGAGGCGATGAAAGGGACGTTGGAAACGATGGTCCCATAGGCTCATTTTTGCCTACGGACGTCACATGGCGTCTTTTTGGGCTTGGCGGCTCCCGCCTAACTCGTGCTACGGTATTGGTAAGAATGTGAGGAGGGTTATTGTGTTCTTAGCCGACATTATGGGTCCGGATCTCTTAATTGTTGTCCTCGTGATAGTCGTATTGCTATTTGGCGGTGCAGCTATTCCAAAGTTGGCCCGTAACTTGGGCCAAGCCAAAAGCGAGTTCGAAAAGGGAACGAAGTCATCTAATGCGATCGACGAGTCGGACGCCATAACGACCGAGGTCGACAAGTAGGCTCCGGCGGATATTTTGGGCTCATCGTCTGAGAATCAATGAATTATCATTCGGTATGTTGGTTTCGCCAAAGTCGGCCTGGTCTATAAGAAAGCGCGGGATTGTTCACCTGCCCCACGGTTTAGTTCCCTTTTGCGTCCTGACGGGAAAGGCGTGGTCAGGGAGTCAGCGCAACGAGTTCGGCGAGTTTGTCCACGGGCATTCTATAACCGCGTAGGTGAGGTCATATAGTTGACGATAAACTATGGGTTCTCGGTCCCACCTCCTATCCCGAGATGGACTGCATCAGTGGCCCGATTCTTTCACGATTGGAACAGGGGTCGCTGCGAGCACTACTTCTCACATCAGTGGTAGCAATTCCAGCCACGCTCTCACGAACCTCTGCAGTAAAATCAAACTGACAAGGAGGACGTCGTTGAATCCGCCCACCTTTACATACGCGAACCAGACCGTACATCGTCTCGGTTTCGGCGCCATGCGCATCACGGGACCAGGAATCTGGGGATATCCCCAAGATCGCGCGGAATGTCTCGCAGTACTGAGGCGCGCGGTGGAACTGGGGGTCGATCTCATCGACACGGCCGATTCATATGGACCATGTGTCTCCGAAGAGCTGATCACCGAGGCCCTACATCCCTACGACCACGTGAAGATTGCCACAAAGGCCGGCCTCTTGCAGACGGGCCCGAACGTCTGGGTGCCCTGTGGCCGTCCGGACTATTTGCGGCAGCAGTGCGAGTTATCGCTTCGCCGACTCTCCCAGGAATCCCTCGATCTCTTCCAGCTGCACCGTATCGACCCAACAGTCCCCATGGACGAGCAGTTCGGTCTCTTGAAGGCGCTGCTCGATGAAGGCAAAGTCCAGACCCTAGGTCTTTCCGAGGTCTCGGTTGATGAGATCAAGGCCGCTCAAGAGACAATCCCGGTTGCGACCGTTCAGAATCTGTACAACGTCACGAACCGCAAGAACAAGGACGTTCTGAACTACTGCCAAGAGCAGGGTATTGGATTCATTGTGTGGTTCCCAGTTGCTGCGGGCGACCTAGCACGAAGTGGTGGACCACTCGACACGTTAGCTGTGACCTGTGGGGTCACCGTTGCCCAGTTGTCACTTGCATGGCTTCTTCATTGCTCGCCAGTGACCATACCAATTCCTGGCACGTCGAAGTTGACGCACCTGGAAGAGAACTGCGCTGCGGCACATATCACACTTGACGATGCAACCTTCGCCGCTATCGACGCTATCGTCGCTTAACGACACTATTCATCAACTCGAGCGACGGTTCGCGCAACTACTGGATGCTGCCAAGCACCCTCCGATCAAAAGTCCAATGAAATAATGGCGCCAATAACCCATCTGGTGCAGAATCGATGAATGACTTTCTCTGGGCATTTTCGACCAGCGGTCGTGCCTGTTTTGGGCCAGCGTTCACACTGATGAGACTGCACTCGACCGACATAACAATCGACCCGGCCGCCCCTAGCTCCTCTACTGCTTGACCCCGCTATCATGAGGTGATCGCGGAACGGACTCATGCTTTTATTCCTTGCCATCAGAACCAACGCCTATAGGTAGTTGTCGTCCTCACGATGATTGGCAGCCGCGTCACATAAGCGCACCCACCGTGCCCCGCCGGCTCGGCATAACCACGCGCTCGGCATAACGTGAGTTCGACCGATGAGCGGCGAAGACGTCGAGCTACGTGAGCCATCACCTCACGCTCTGCGGCCGGTCCGACACGCTCTTTTCCGACGACGCCCTCTCGAGCATCCATAAAGCCGGTCGGGGCCTTCCCCGGGCGGTGAACAACCTTGCTCGTCAAGCCCTCGTCGCCGCCTACGCGAACCGCAGCACGATCGTCGATGAGAAGGCCGCTCACCAGGCCATCACCGAGGTGGACGCAGAGTGAGAAGACCACAAGAGGACCTCGTCTGCACCATCGGTGTCGCCGGGCGACAACGTGACGACGCGAGGTCATCGCGGAAGGTGTCTACGCCGTCATCATTTTGTCTGACCGGCAACAACTCGGACGCTTGCGACCGAAAGCACGTGAGCTACCGACGCCGTCAACGCCTTTACAGCGGGGAGAAACAGGTTTTCACCTGGACCATGGGGATTACTGTTTGGTCCAAGTATTCCCGTCACTAGGTACGGAATCGTTGGAAACTGTTCGTTGAGCATCGAGAGAAAGGGAATTGAAGCACCGTCGCCAAACGATGCCGCTGGACTCCCAAAATAGCTACAGGATGCTTCATCAATGGCATTAGCCAACCAGCTCGGGTAGTCGGGGCTGCTCCAACCAGATGAGTAGCTGGTGAGGTCGAATGACACTCGTGCGTCGTAAGGGGGCTTCTGCGTGAGCACAGCGGACAGAGCCTTTATGGCCGTTGTTACATTCGCTGTGGGAGAGAGGCGAAAGGACAATTTCATTGCAGTGTATGCACGCAGAACGTTGCCAGCGTCCTCGAGGGTTGGCACACCGGCTACGCCAGTCGCAGCCATCGCTGGCGCCCAAGCGCGATTCAAAATCTCCTCGGCAGGCGTATTGGCGAGCCGCTGAAGTCCGGGGACTGTTGGTAAGGGAGTGAACTCAGTCACTAGCTCAGTTAAACGGGTCAAGTTCTCAGGCGGCAGGTTGGGTGGATCTCCCCAAAGTTCGTCCACTAAGATTCGCCCGGTCCGCGAGTCTTCGACCCGATCGAGGATATTCCGTAGGATGCGAAATGACGAAGGAACGACGCTGCTAGCAACACCACTATGAACTCCGTGCTCCAAAACGTCAACCCGGAGAACTCCGCTCACGACTCCTCGAAGGGACGTCGTTACCCACAGGCGCTCGTAGGTAAGACAGGACGCATCGAGAGCAATTACGAGACCTGGGGTGTTGATCACAGGCGCCAGTTTCCGAAGATAGGCAGGTAGGTCAGGACTACCACTCTCTTCGCTAGCCTCGATCAGAATAAGGCATCTTCCGTGCGGAATGCTCGCTTCATCCAGCGCTTGTATGGCAAGAAGCGCTGCAATGACTGAGTAGCCGTCGTCAGCTGCGCCCCGCCCATAGAGGCGGTCGTCACGGTGAACCGGAGTGAAGGGATCTAGTCCGCCGGTCCAACCTTCGCCAGGGGGCTGCTTATCGAAGTGGCCATAGATCAAAGTCGGCTGCTCAGCCGAAATGCCCGCACTTGGCGGCACGTCGACGAGGAGAAGTGGAGTTCGACCTTCTAGCCGATGAACCTGGGGATCAACTTCAAGGGGTAGCTGTCGAACCCAATCTGCGAGATAACGGACGGCATCGTCCATATGGCGAGTTGCGTCAGGATTCGTCGCAAAAAGCGGCGAAATGCACGGAATCCGAATGTAGTTACTCAGCGACGGGAGGCCTTCATCATCCCAAAGCCGGCTCACACTTTTTGCAAGAGCATCTCTATCGTAGATTGGCGATGTTAACGGCATGCCCTGTCCTTAATTCGTTCCGAAGAGGGTCAACCTCCCAGAAACGCCGATACTAGCCTGGATATCAACAGATGGCATCGGATGTCTTGACGTTTGATTCTGAAGTGCTGACATTCCTAAAACTGTCACTACATTTTTGTCAACACTTCAACTGAAGTTTAGCACCGACTGCGATCATAACGCCAAGGCGGCATTGCGCCGATAGCAATGATAAGTTCGCTCGATTCAGGTGACGATGGCAAGGGCGGAACTGTTCCGGGTTCCCCGATCGCTTGATGTCCAGCACGTCCTTCTGCAGATGAGCGCCGACAGGTATTTGAGTATGAAGGCCAACCATCGAAAGTGCTTCAGCCGGCCGTATTGTCTACGCCTCTGGTCGCTCCGTTTGCGGTCACCCGGCATTTGCCGTCTCAATTGGACGACCGGGCGACGACAGCACAATCGTCACGCGCCACCTTCCGAGACAATCCGGGGCGATCTTCCCGAAGCCGGCCTNNATCGGAATATTGGTGCCCCACACCTGCGAGTAGGTCTCGGTCGCAGGCCTGTTGCCTTACGTCAAATCCTCCAGCAGCGTCCGATCGCTGCCTCAACTAAAACCTGATAGCAGGCACACCCGCCAACCCGTTTGGCCTCCAGCAGCGTCCGATCGCTATGCTAAAAATCAAATGGGTGTTCGAGTCGGACTTCTCACTATTGGACAGGCTCCCCGGCAGGACGGCCTCGGGCGGGAGATCGCCAACTTGCTGGGCTCAGGTGTCGAAATCACCGAGCGGGGTGCCTTGGACGAGCTGGCTCCCAATGCTCTCCTTAACCTGGCAACTAGCCAGGGCGATCGACCGTTGATCACTCGGCTCCGGGACGGCAGTTCAACGATGGTGTCTGAGGCTGGCGTGATGCCTCTACTGCAGAGCCAGCTGGATCGGCTGGAGCGCGACGACGGTGTAACCGCCACGCTCCTCCTGTGCAGCCGTGCCTTCCCGCCGTTCAAGCACCAACGGCTGCTGCTCCAGCCGCATGAGGCCCTGCGAAGCGCCGTCTGGCATATGGCCAACGGCCAACACCTCGCGACCGTAGTGCCTGTCGCAGATCAGCTAGAAGGCCTCCGCCGTGAATGGGCGACCGCCGGCGTCACCGATGTCGACTTCTTCGTGGCCAACCCCTATGGGCCAGATGCCATCGGACAAGTCGCTGTGACAGCTCAAAAAGCCCGGAAAGCAGGCGCCCGTCTCTTGTTTCTCAACTGCTTTGGATTCGATATGGCGATGCGCGAGACTGCTCGCACGAATTTGGGTGGTCCGGTCGTTACGGCCCGATCCCTCGCCGCCAGATTACTGGCCGAACTGGTGCTCTGAGGAATGGATGGTCGGCAAGGAGGGCTACCTGCAGGTTTCTCGCTCACTTTCCTAGGCCCTTGACTGGAGTTCGGCGGGTCAGCCAAGATTTTCTGAGGCCGCAATGACCTGATCCCCGAAGACGCCGGGGGGCGCTCGCTCATG
>PLXU01000200.1 GCA_003151555.1 Acidimicrobiaceae bacterium
TCGTGAGCGCCGTCGCCGAGGCCGGTGTAAAGCGGGCCAGGCCCTGGACCTTTCCCTCGCACTGTCCCGACTGCGGCGCGCCACTCGTGCGTATGGGACTCGAGAGCGACACCTACTGCGTCAACCCGGCCTGTCCGGCCCAGCAACTCCAGCAGATAGCCCATTTCGCCTCGCGTGGGGCGCTCGACATCGAAGGATTGGGCGAACAGCGGGTCGCGCAGTTGTTGGGCGAAGGCCTCATCAAGGACGTCGCCGACCTGTTCTCGTTGCGAGTGGCGGACCTGGCGCCCCTGGAGGGCTTTGGCGAGCTGTCGGCCACGTCGCTGGTACACGCAATCACCAGCGCCAAGGTAGCGCCCCTCAGTCGCGTACTCGTCGGGCTGGGAATCCGTCACGTCGGTCCGGTCGCCGCGCGCGAATTGGCCGCGCACTTTCGAAACTACGCGGCGCTGGCCCAGGCACCGCTCGAAGACCTTGAGGCGCTCGAGGGCATCGGTCCGGTCATCGCCGGATCGGTCTATCTGGAGTGTCGAGAACCCGAGAGCATCGAACGAATGGCTCGCCTCGCCGAGGCGGGACTGGCCCTCAGCGAACCCGAGCGCGGCGGTCTCGCGGCCACGCTGGCTGGACGGGCGGTCGTCGTGACGGGCTCGGTCGAGGGTTTCTCACGTGACGAGGCCGAGGCGGCGGTCGTCGCCCGCGGCGGCACGTCACCCGGCTCGGTCTCCAAGAAGACGTACTGCGTAGTGGTGGGCGACGCCCCGGGCGCGGCCAAGGTCACCAGGGCCCGCGAGCTCGGCGTGCCGATGGTCAGTGCGGTTGATTTCCAGCGGCTTTTGAATACCGGCACGTGGTCCGGCACACTCTCGTGACGAGTAATAAGTAGGGTTAGGGACGTCCATGTCGCCGCATACCTATAACCCCGGTCACGAACTTGCGGGTCGCTACCGCATCGTCGAGTTGCTTGGCGTCGGCCGTACCGCCGAGGTCTACCTGGCCGACGATCTCTCACTCAACCGCTCCGTCGTGGTCAAGGTCCTGCTCGCCGATCTGGCGGCGCACGAGGGCGTTCGCCGGGCCTTTCGCGACCGCATCGTGCGCAGTGCCACCCTGAGTCACCCGCACCTGGCCCGGGTCTACGACGGGGGACAGGAGGCCGGATCGATCTTCATGATCAGCGAGTATCTGTCCGGCGGATCCTTCGAAGACGTGCTCACCTCCGGTCGACGATTGAGCCTCGACGACGTCGCTCGTCTGGGTCGCGACGTCAGTAGCGCCCTCGCCTACGCGCACGCCAACGGATTCATTCACGGCTCGCTCTCGCCGTCCAAGTTGCTCTTCGACAGCGAGGGCCGCATCCGATTGAGCGACATCGCCCTGGCCGGGCTCGGCACCGGCTACCGCGATCATCAGTCGCTCGACGACGTGCGCTACCTCAGCCCCGAGCAAGTGCTCGGTGAAATCGTCGGACCCAAGACCGACGTGTATTCGTTGGCGCTGATTCTCTTTGAGGCGGCGACCGGCACGACGCCGTTCGAAGGGATGACCACGGAGATCGTGCTGCGCAGTCGCATCAACTCGCCGTTACCGGTGCGACCGGAACTGGGCACGCTGGACATGCTGCTCGCCCAGGCCGCCGTGCCCGATCCACTGCTTCGCCTGGACGCCGAACAGTTCTCCGGCCGCCTCAGCACGGTGCTCAACGACATCGCACCACTGGTGGTGGCGGCGGTGCGCACCGATGCACCACTGCTGGAGCGCTTCACGCCGAACGAACCACGCACCTCGATTGGCTTTCGTCCGCCGTCGGCCGAGCAGATTGTGAGCGGCGGCACCGGGGTGATTCCCGTGTCGTCGCAGTTCCCACGCGCCGGTCGCCACGCGGCCAGCGCGACGCAGGGCGACAACGATTTTCGCCCACTGCGCTCCAGTCCGGGGCGCGGCTACGGCGTGCTGCCGCCCAATCGTCTACCGCCCCAGCGCCGGTTCGGATTCCTGGTGGCCGCCATTCTTATTGTGGTGGTCGCCGTCGCCGGCGGCGCGGTATGGAAGCTCGGCCTCTTCGCCTCTAAGACGGCAGTGCCGTCGCTGGTGGGCGAGACCATTACGCAGGCCACCGCGCTGCTGAAGAGTGACGGCTTTACGCTGACGGAGAATCCGCCGGCCACCTCGGCTACGGTCGCGGCCAACCAGATCATGTCGCAGAGCCCGGTGGCCGGCACGAAGGAGAAGTCCGGCACCGTTATCACCGTGCGGGTCTCGAAAGGTCCCAACATGGTCGACATGCCGTCTTACCTGTTTGGGGAATCGTGCGCCATCGCCACCACGCGACTGCAGCGGCTCGGCGTCACGGCCTCGTGCCCGAGCACCCAAGTCATCTCGAGTTCGCGCATCGCGACGGGTGAAGTGGCCAGAGTCCTCTACGGCACTACCTCGAACCCGGTCGCCGTGCCCAAGGGCGCCACGGTGGTCCTGGAGTTGAGTACCGGTCCCGGTCCGACGGGCACGACCACCACCACGACTCCGACCGGTACCACCACCTCGACGACCACCACCACGCTCGCCGGCGAGGGGTTACGGCCCGTGCCCAACATGGTGGGCATGAATCAGGCGCAGGTCTTGGCCGCCATGAAGAAGGCGGTGCTCTACTACACCACCACCGGTCCGGGTGCGGGCACGACGAAGTGGACGAAAGTCATCTCCGAGTCCCCGCCGGCCGGCACGATGGTGCCGTGGAAGTCCAGCGTTACCTTGACCGTTGGTGAATAGTCGTTGCGATTTGTGTGAAGCGGCGGTCATCACCATCCGATACCTCGACAACGATCTCTGTTGGATTGGCGACTGTGAAATATGTCTGGTGCCGATGGTGGTGTGGCGGGTCCACGGCCCCACACCGTCGCACGTACTCAAAGAGCAGATGCGCGGGTACCTCTCGGCCGTCGCCGACGAGGTGCTGGGCGAGGGCTTATGGAAGTTCGACGACCACATGCGAAATATTCCCGATCACTATCACGCGCACGCCCGTCCGCCCGGTTTCGCTCGCCGCGCGCCTCGATAATCGATGCGCTTTTTCATCGTTACAATCGGTTCACCGATAAATTTCTAGGGGGTTGGCCATGGGTGCGTTGGACGGACGAATCGCAATCATCACGGGGGCCGGTCGCGGCATCGGGCGCGAGCACGCACTGCTCTTCGCGGCCGAGGGGGCCAAGGTAGTGGTCAACGACTTTGGCGGCGCCCTGGACGGCTCCGCCTCCACCGCCACCCCGGCCGAAGAGGTCGTCGAGGAGATCAAGGCCATGGGCGGTGAGGCGGTGGCCAACCACGACAACGTCGCGGACTGGCAGGGCGGAGCCCGACTGGTGCAGTGCGCCATCGACACTTTTGGCGACCTGCATGTGCTGGTGAACAACGCCGGCATATTGCGCGACCGCGTGCTGGTCAATCTCAGCGAGGACGACTGGGACGCGGTGATCAACGTGCACCTAAAGGGCCACTTCGTGCCCACGCGCCACGCCGCCACGTACTGGCGCGAGCAGGCCAAGGCCGGTCAGACGGTCAAGGCCTGCGTCATCAGCACCTCGTCGACCTCGGGACTGTTGGGCAACGTGGGCCAGACCAACTACGGGGCGGCCAAGGCGGGCATCGCGGCCTTCACGGTGATTATCGCCGAGGAGCTGGGTCGCTACGGGGTGCGCGCCAACGCCATCGCGCCGGCGGCGCGTACGCGCATGACCGAGTCGACGCCCGGGTTGATGGACTACGTCATCAAACCCAGCGACGCCGCGGTCTTCGACGTCTGGGATCCGGCCAACATCTCTCCGTTGGTGGCGACGCTGGCGATGGAGGACTGCGAGGCGACGGGACAGGTCTTCTTCGTCCAGGGTGGCACGGTGCGCAAGTTCCAGAATTGGACGATGACCGACACGCTGGAAAAGAACGACCGCTGGACGGTGAGTGAACTAGCCGCCGAACTGCCCACGCTCTACACATAGCAGCGAGCACCGAGACCGGCGGCGGTTCCGCATGATTCGGGCGTCGCGCTCCGGCGCGAGCATTCGACGCGCGCGAGTCGCCCGGTAGTCTGGAGCCCTATGACAACCGCCATTATGCCCGGCTGTGAGCCCTATTCCTTCGTTGGTGGACCCTTCGGCGTGCTCGTATTGCACGGCTTCACCGGCAACCCGGTGTCCATGCGACCACTCGCCGAGGCGTGCGCTCGAGAGGGTTTCAGCGTCGAGCTGCCGCGTCTGCCCGGACACGGCACGACGCTCGAGGACATGATGACGACGAGCTGGGCTGACTGGTCGGCGGCCGCGTTGGCGGCCTTCGACGAGCTGGCCGGTCGATGCGACCAGGTGGCCGTCGTCGGGCTCTCCATGGGCGGCGGCCTCACGGCCCTGATCGCGGAGTCACGTCCCCACGTGGTTGGTTGCGTCTTCATCAATCCCTGGGTCAACCCGCTCAACCCCGAACTGCTCGACGGGCTCAGCCAATTGATCGAGGCCGGCGTCGAGACGATTGAAGCCGTCGGCTCGGACATCAAGAAGCCGAGCACGTCCGAGCTGGCCTACAACGCAACGCCGCTGGTGTGCACCAAGAGCGCCTGCGACGGGCTCACCCTCGTACGCGACAGCCTGGCGAAGATAACCGTCCCCAGCCTCCTGCTCACCAGCCGCATCGATCACACGATCAACTGGGAGCGGGGAGAGGACATCGCCACCAAGACCTTGGGCCCGGTCGAGCAAATCTGGCTGGAAGACTCGTACCACGTGGCGACGTTGGACAACGATGCGGCGCTGGTGGAGTCGGCGACGGTAACGTTCCTGCACCGCGTCTTTGGCGCATGAGTTCGCCCTTACGCCGCGAAGACGTCGCGCACGTTGCCAAACTGGCCCGACTCTCGCTGAGCGAGGCCGAGTTAGACCGCTTTACCGAACAGCTCGGTCAGGTACTCGAGCACGCCAACGACATGAACTCGCTCAACCTCGAGAACGTGGTGGCGACGGCCCACCCCTTCGGGCTCGTCAACGTGGTGCGTGCGGACGAAGTACGGCCCAGCCTCGACCGCGACGAGGTACTCGCCATGGCCCCCGACGCCCAGGATGGTCGCTTCGCCGTGCCGCGCATAATGGGCGAGGCGCCGTGAACACGGCCGTGCAGATCGCGAGCGACGTGCAGCACGGGGCCAGCTCGGCCGTCCATGAGTTGGCGAACGCAATGACGGCGATTGGCGAACGCAACGAAGAGCTTCATGTGTTCCTCCACGTTGACGAAGAGGGTGCCACGCGGGCCGCCCACCGGGTCGACGCGGCGGTGGCCCGGGGCGAGCACGCGGGAGCGCTCGCCGGCGTGCCGATTGCCATCAAGGACAACATGTGCCAGCGCGGCGTGCCCACGACGTGCGCGTCGAAGATTCTCGAGGGCTGGCGCCCACCCTATAACGCGACGGTCATCGACCGTCTTCTCGCCGCCGGAGCAGTTCCGGTGGGCAAGACCAATCTCGATGAATTCGCCATGGGCTCATCGACGGAGAATTCCGCCTTCGGGCCAACACGCAATCCGCTCGATCCTTCGCGGGTGCCGGGCGGTTCCTCGGGTGGCTCGGCGGCGGCCGTTGCGGCCAACATGACGCCGCTGGCGATCGGAAGTGACACGGGCGGATCGATTCGCCAGCCGGCCGCGCTGTGCGGACTGGTGGGCGTGAAGCCGACGTACGGGCTGGTCTCGCGCTACGGGCTCATTGCCTTCGCCAGTTCACTCGACCAGATCGGACCCTTCGCCAAGACCGTGACCGACGCGGCGACGCTGCTCGAAGTACTGGCCGGACACGACCGAATGGACTCCACGTCGTTGCCCGAGCCCTCGCCCTCGCTGGTCGCGCACGTGAACGACGGCGTGGTGGGCAAGCGCGTGGGCGTGGTGCCCGAACTGATCGAAGGGGCCGACGACGACGTGGTGGACGCGGTGCAACGTGCGCTCGGGGCCCTGCGCGACGCCGGCGCCAGCGTGGTGGAACTGTCGATTCCCGAACTGCGATTGGGGCTCAGCGCCTACTACTTGATTGCGCCGGCCGAAGCGTCGAGCAACCTGGCGCGCTTTGACGGCGTGCGCTACGGACTGCGAGTGGACGGCGTCGACGTCGCGGCCATGAACGAAGCGACGCGCACGGCCGGCTTCGGCGACGAGGTGAAACGGCGCATCATGCTCGGTACCTACGCGCTGTCGGCGGGCTACTACGACGCGTACTACGGCCAGGCCCTGAAAGTTCGCACGCAAATGATCAACGCCTTCGCGCGCGCGTACCGTGACGTCGACTTCCTGGTGGGGGCGACCACCCCGTCGGTGGCGTTCGCCTTCGGCGAAAAGACGAGCAACCCGCTGACGATGTACCTCTCGGACGTCTTTACGATTCCCTCCAACCTGACCGGCGACGCGGCGATTTCCGTGCCGTTCGGCTACGGCGAGGCCCACCTTCCCATCGGGGTCCAACTGCTAGGGCCGGGTCGCAGCGAGGCGCTGCTCTTTCGCGCGGCCCGCGTGCTCGAAGTGGCGGACGGGCGATCATGACATTGCCCAATGGTTTCGAGATCGTCGTGGGACTCGAGGTGCACACGGAGCTCAAGACCGCTTCCAAGATGTTCTGCGGCTGCGCGAACGCGTTCGGTTCGCCGCCCAATACCAATATCTGCCCGGTCTGCCTCGGGCTGCCNNATCCCGACATGCCCAAGGACTTCCAAATCAGTCAGTACGACCTGCCCATCAACGTGGGCGGTTACCTCGACCTGCCCGACGCCAGCCGGGTCTCCATCGAACGCGCGCACCTCGAAGAGGACACCGGCAAGTCAACGCACTTGGGGGGCACCGGTCGCCTACACGGGGCCGACCGGTCCCTCGTGGACTACAACCGCTCCGGCGTGCCGCTGGTGGAGATCGTGTCGGGTCCTGACATCCGCTCATCGGCGCAGGCTCGCGAGTACGCCCAGGAGTTGAGGGGCATCTTGATCGCCACTGGTGCCTCGGATGGCCGGATGGAAGAGGGTTCGATGCGCATCGACGCCAATGTCTCGGTGCGCCAGGCTGACGCCGCCTTTGGCACACGCTGCGAGATCAAGAACCTCAACTCACTGAGGAGTCTGCAACGAGCCATTGACTACGAAGCGCTTCGCCAGGTCGAACTCGTCGAATCCGGCGGCACCGTTCGCCAGGAGACGCGCCACTGGGACGAGAATCTCGGTGAGACGTCGACCATGCGCGTCAAAGAGGACGCCGATGACTATCGCTACTTTCGCGAGCCCGATCTGGTCGACCTCGTGCCCGATAGCGCGTGGCAGGACCGGGTGCGGTCTGCATTGCCCGCGATGCCCGCGCAGCGCCGCCGCCAGCTTCGCGAGCGCCTGAGCAATCCTACCCAGGCCCAACTTGACGCGGTCGAAGTGGTCATCGACCTCGGTCTCGATCAATTGGTGAACGCCGCAGTCGACGGCGGCGCCGACGTGACCCTGGCGATCTCGCGCGCGGCCAACGAGTTGGCCGCGGGCATCGAGAACGTCAGCAATTTGTCGATTGACTCGTTCACCGAAACAGTCCTGATGGAGCAGCACGGGGAGCTTTCGCCAACGCAGGCGAAGTCAGTGTTGGGTGAACTGTTGGCCCACGGGGGAAGTCCCCGGTCCGTCGCGAGCGCGATGGGATTCGAACAACTGTCCTCGGGCTCACTTGGTGAGACCGTGGCGTCGTTGATCGCGCAGTACGCCGTCGAGTGGAGTAGATACCGCGACGGCGACGAGAAGTTGGCCCAGTTTTTTGTCGGCCAGGCCATGAAGTTGACAAAGGGCCAAGCCAACGGCAAGTCCGTTATCGACGAACTGCGCGCGCGTCGCTGAGCGACGGCGCCTCAACCTCGAACACGAGATCATCATTTTTTCGGTCGGTTCGCGAACTGGTTTGTTCGCCATCGCTTTTTGGTATGGCGAACATTCGATTCAGTGATGCGTCAACTCGCGGCGCCTCGCGCTGCTCGAAGTGGCACTGGCAATGTGACTTTCGACCTCAGTTTTTAAGGACTTATTTTCTAGCAAAAGCGTAAGGTTTTTCTATAACCAATACACATAAATCGCCACAGTTAGGACAGTTATGAAGAATCCTTCGACAATGATGTTCTCCAGGAATATCGCTCAAATCGGCTCCGCGATGGGCGCGTTCGCGCTCGTGGCCGCGGTCGGCGTTGTTGCACCTTCGGGCGCGGCGACCGTACGGCCATCGAGTACCTCGCACAGCTCGCTTACGAGCAACGCCGTGAAGAAGGTGGCGTTTAAGGCCGTCTACAGCGGCAATTTGACGTTCCTCCTTACCTCTGTCGCCAGCACCTCGACGGCCGCCAGCGTGACGTCGGTCACTGGCAAGGGCACGGCGACTGATTTGGGAACCGGCTCAAGCAAATTGACGGGAACGGGCAACGTCCCCGCCACCGCCGCCAGCGATGGCTTCCACTTCACCGGGACGGGCAAGCTCATCGGCGCCGGGAGCACGCTCACATTGCGCATCAAGAGTTCGTCCGGCGCTGCCCCCGAGAACGCAGCGGGCACCGTGAGCATTTCGGGAACGGCGATCGTCGCGAGTGGCACCGGCAAGTTGAAGGGTGCGACGGGCACGTTGAAGTTCAGCGGCTCCTTCGCCATCTCCAACGACGGCGTCAGCGGGACGCAGAGCCAGGCGTTCACGAGCAAGTTGAGCGGAACGCTCACGATCAAGTAGTTGATTACCCCTAACCAGTTAAAGGAAAAGAGCACATAATGAAGGATTTCATGAAGAAGGTAGGCGTCGGCACCGCGGCGTTGGGTTTGGGCGTCGGAGGCCTTACGGCCTTTGGCGTGGGCGGCGCGTCCGCGCAAGCTGGCTTCGTCAATCAGGACACGTTAACGCTGGTGGCGAGCCTCATTCCGGCGACGACCACGACGACACTCGCGCCGACCACGACGACGAGCGTCGCACCGACCACCACGACGACTGTCGCAGCGACCACAACCACGACGTCCCCTCCGGCCACGGCGGGAATCTCGAACGACTTTACGATCAACATCGATACCGCGACGACGTCGAGTGAGACGGATGCGGTCAACGCTGCCTGTTCGCCGACTAATACCTTTTCCGTTGGGCAAACGGTTCTATGGCGGATGTACGGCAAGTTTCTGAAGACTGGCAAGAATCTGTTGCCCGGCTCGGCTCCCGGCACAGCGGCCACCGCCGCCACGTCCGGCAACGTCAACACTGTCGTCGTCTCGCTTCCAGGCACCACGACCGGCTCTGTAGCGAAGGTCCCAATGGCTTACAGCACCAGGGACGGATACTGGACCGGTGTGCTGACCACGACGGCGTACTCGCCCGGAAACTACAACTACACCGTCACTGTGACAACGTACCCGGTTGCCGGCGTTAAGGGTCACAAGGCCGTGAAGGCGACGAAGACGCACAAGGCCATCAAGGCCGTCAAGGCCGTCAAGGCGATTCCATCAATGTCGTACACGTACCCCGCGTAACAAGCTGGTAGACGTCTCACCGTTTCAGATTCACGTCGTCGGCCGAAAGGCCGACGATGTGACGTTAGACCCCGATTTTCTACGGGCATTAATTGAAATGCTCTCGTAAGTTTGTATCAAATATCAATGTCGCAATTGAAGGGATAACTATGAAAATTCACTTGACCTCACGAAGGGCCAGGGTCATGTCGGTCGGCCTCGCCACCGCTGCGCTGGTGGGCTCCACGCTCATGATTGGAGCGAGCGCAAGTTCGGCGACCGTCCACAAGCATAAGGCCAAGGCGCCCGTCGTAAAGAAGGTCGCGGCGCCGGTGCCAACCGCCACCACGCCCGTTATCCTCACATCGCCCACCATTCCCGGCGTGGCACCGCTGCCCGGACCGGTGGCCGCTGCCTCGACTCCCAGTGCGACGATCTCCGCGCTGAGCGTCAAGCCTTCGACCGGGTTCATCGGCACGCCGATGACGATCGCGGGCGCCGGACTTCCCGCGAACACGAGTGTTCAACTCGAGTGGGCAACTGCGACCGCGACCTGGGTCGTGGGCGCCGACCCGTCGACCGTGAACTACCTGGGCACGAACTTCAACAAGATCAACGTGGTGCTTGACACGGTCACGACAACGTCCGCTGGCGGCTTCTCGGTGATGATTGATGCCCCTAAGGACTTCGGTGGCCAACACAGCATCTTCGCGGTGGTGGGTACCACGGAACTCAGTGAAGGCAGCTTTACGACGCTTCGCACGGTCACTATTTCGCCAACGAGCGGACCGGTCGGTACGCCGATCACCATCACGTACAGCGGCCTCGGAGACAGCGCCTACACCGCGGGCGCGTCCATTCTCTATGACAATCACTACGTCGGTGAGATGATGGCCAACTGGACCCGCGGCGTCGCCACGGCCACGATCCGCGCATCGGGAGCAGTAGGGCCCCACGCGATCCAGGTCGGCAACGCCATCAATTACCTGTACCTCAACGTGCCTCAATCGCCGATTCCCTACACCAACGGTGCCGTTGACACGTTCACCATCACCGCAGATAACGGTGCACCAGCGGCGTCAATTGATTGGCCCGCCAGCGTCACACCGACGCTCGCTCAGATCACGACGCTCAACGAAGGCGGTCTGGGAGTCAAGTCCAGCGTCACGGCGACGGCATCAGTATCCAGTGGACCCGAGGGCACCAGCGTGACGATTAACGCCAGCGGACTCCCGTCTGACGTGTCGACGCAAACCGAGTGGGCGACAGTGGTAGGCAATCGGGTCAACTGCACCAGCACATGCTGGTCCTTCGCTACCCAGTCGTTAGGGTCGGCCGTGACACCCTCCGGCGGCGCCTTCAGCGACACCCTTACGGTTCCCTCGCCCGCTCTTGGCGGATGGCACGCGATACAGATCATCCAGGCCAACAAGGTCGTGGGTCAAGTGCCCTTCTACGTAAAGGAGAGCATCGTCGGCTACGAAGCCGCTGGATCGACGACACCGGTCACGTCGCTCACCGTGGTGCAGGGTCAGCCCTTCCAGATTCATGTCGAAGGCGTTGGCTGGACTCAGCTCGACAATACCGTGGGCGTCGATTACGACAACAGTTACGTCGGCTACGGATGCGGTTTCAACTCGAACGGTGACGTCGTGTTGAACCTCATTGCGACCGGCGCGCCCGGTACCCACCTCATCGATCTCTACCCGATGCTGTACACGCTCTCGCCATCGTTCGCGAACGCGCCCTACGGAATGGTGCCGGTACTCTCCTACGCCAATGACGAGCCGGGATTGGCGCTGGGTTACCAGCTGCCGTCCATGCGTTTTGCCATCACGGTGGTTGCGCCTAGCGGCTAATACCAGCCGACCTCTCGCCCGGCCTCGCTCCTCGGTGCTCCTCCAATCCGAGGGGCGAGGCCGGCGCGCTAATGAGACGGGCCAGCGACTGCGGCAGCCACCAATTCCATCGCCCGATCAGCATCATCAGGCTTGGCATCAAGAGACCGCGCACCACCGTTGCGTCCACCAGCACGCTGATCGCGAGTCCGACACCCAACTCTTGGAGACCGGCCACCCGGCCCAGGATGAGTCCTAAGAGCGCGCCGACCATGATGACCGCGGCGGCGCTGACGACCCGGCCGGTGTGCGTCATGCCGGTGACGATCGCCTCTTTGGTGTTGGCCCCGT
>PLXU01000049.1:0-2597 GCA_003151555.1 Acidimicrobiaceae bacterium
TTCACCGCGTGCTTCACCGCCCCGCAGACCACCATCACCTTCAGCCCGGCCTGCTTCAGCTTCTCCAGGATCGGCATCGGCACGCCCAATCCGGCGACGAAACTCGAGGCGCCCTCGCCGATGATGATGTCCACCGACGCCATCAGGCTTTCCGGGCTGGCGGCCAACAGGTCCACGCCGAACGGCTTGTCGGTGAGCTTCCTGACCTTCCGCATCTCCTCGCGGATGAAATCCGGTCCACGACCGGCCATGCCGAGCACGCCGTAGCCGCCGGCGTTCGAAACGGCCGCCGCCAGCTCGGCGTAGGAGACCCCGCCCATGCCGGCCAGCATGATCGGGTGTTCGATCTTAAGAAGTTCGGTGAGTTTGGTTTTCAAGTTTCCTCCGTTGGTGAACATTGTGACACTGCGCCCGAGCCGATTTCGCAAACGCCAGCCAAGCACGCCGGGGGAGCACGGGTTCATTGCCGCCGGACGACGTGGTTCCGTCGCATTCGGCCACGCCGCCCGGTGGCATTTCGATCGGTGTTCGTCGCAGACCCGTTCGCTCGGTGACGACGTTGTTGGCCCCACAGATTGTGATTTGTGGCACAAGGCCAGCGGCGAAAATGTGCGGTACAGGCAGGTCTCCGTCTAAATTTGACGTACAACTGAGCGTGGTGAGACGGTACAATATGGCAAAGTATCCGGAAAGGAGACGCGATGCCACTTTCAGAGCATGAACAGCGGATCCTCGCCGAGTTAGAAGAGTCGCTCTCCAAACAGGATCCCCGATTCGCCAAGAATGTCCGAGAAACCAACGTGTACTCCCACGCGGGACGTCGGGTTCGGTGGGGAATCCTCGGCTTCGTGGTGGGGCTGCTGGTCCTCATTTTCTTTTTCTCCGAATCGATTCTCCTGGGCCTCGTTGGCGTGGCGCTGATGTTCGTGGCTGCGGTTGTGATTGAACGTAATGCTCGACTCTTGGGCCGCGCCTCGTGGCAGGACATCACTCGTCCTGGACACGGGGACGATGCCCACGCGAACTCCGGTCCCCGCACCAGTTCGCTTCGCGACTGGTTGTCGCGTCAACGCCGCAAAAGCGAGTGACCGACGCCGGGGTGGCGATACTCGCCGCCCCGTGTCTGGCTCTGGATATTGGTGCCACCAAAATCGAGGGGGCTCTCGTGCAGCCCGACGGCACGGTTCTGAGTCGTGAGCGGCTCCTGGTCCATGATTTAGGGGTCGACCTCATTGGACCGATCGCCGACATGCTCAAACGGGTGGTCGGCGACGAAGTGGTGTCGGTGCTGGGAGTCGGTTGTGCCGGTCCCATGACGCGCGGGGGCGACGAGGTCTCGCCTCTCAATATTTCGGCGTGGCGCCATTTTCCCTTGCGGGCGCAACTTCGCGATCGGCTCACTATCGACGTCTTCATCGATGGTGACGCGCGGGCCCTCGCCCTGGCCGAAGGTACCTACGGTGCAGCGCGTGATGTCGATTCCTATCTCTCCATGGTTGTCTCGACCGGCATCGGGGGCGGACTCGTGATGGACGGGCGTCTCGTCGACGGCGCGACCGGTAACGCCGGTCACGTGGGGCACACCAACGTCGTGCCCCACGGTCGTAAATGCGCGTGCGGCAGTTACGGTTGCCTCGAGGCGGAAGCGTCGGGCGGCGCCATCGAGGCCATGACGGGGCGGCCCCCGAGCGAAGCTGACGGCGCGACCCGACGGCGCACCAGTGAATTGGTGGGGCGCGCCGTGGGGACGCTCGCCTCGGTGCTCGACTTCGACCGTTGTTACATCGCGGGATCCGTCGCGCTGGGTTTCGGCGACGAGTTTTTCGACGTCGCCAACGAAGCCGCGCGAACGATGGCGACCATGGAGTACTCGGCCGATCTGGAGCTGGTGCCTTCGGGGCTCGGTCGCGATGGGCCGATCCTGGGTGCCGCGCTGGTGGGATGGCGGGGCGTGGGCTCGTGAGGACGTTCTGGCCCCCCGGTCTGGGCGCCTATCTCGTGCGTCACCCTTCGAGCGTGTGGCCGCTGGCCCGGGCCGGTTGGCGCCTGCGTGCGGGGAATTGGTGGCGACACGCGCCGTTCCTGCCGGTGCCCGACACGGCCTATTGGAACTTTCGAATGTCGACCTTCGGGGTGACGGGCAACCCGCCCAGCCCCGCGGCGATGGTGGACGCCGCCAAATGGTCCCTTCGTCAGCCGGTGGGACGTTAAGGGATCATGGGACGGGTACTCCTACTGAACGCGACGTTTGAACCGCTGCAACTCGTGAGTGAACGGCGCGCGGTCGTGTTGATGCTGGCCGGACGGGCCGAACCCATCGTGACCCCCGACGATCCGTCGGTCTGTCGTTCGGCGATGCTCATCATCGAAATCCCGGCGATTGTGCGCCTGCATGACATGGTCAAACTCCCCACCAAGGTCCGCACCCCGCCGCTGACACGCCGTTCGTTACTGCTTCGCGACAGTTACCAGTGCGCGTACTGCCTCGAACACGCCGACACCATTGATCACGTGGTGCCCAAGAGCCGGGGTGGCCGACACGAGTGGACCAACGTGGTGGCGGCCTGTCGACGTCACAACATGCAAAAGGGCGACCG
>PLXU01000049.1:2633-2793 GCA_003151555.1 Acidimicrobiaceae bacterium
TGCGCCTCGGCGAACCGACTTTGGTGCTCGGCGCCAGTCAATCAATTGATCTGCTGGACCGACAAAAGTTCGAGTCGTTGGCCCTTCGTCGTCGGCGCGGCGGGGGAGGGTTGGTGCTCTTGCAACCCGACGATATTTGGATCGACTGGTGGATTCCGGC
>PLXU01000205.1 GCA_003151555.1 Acidimicrobiaceae bacterium
ACATTCCGCTCTTGCCGTGGCTGTGGTCAACCACCGGCAATCAGATCTATTGGTCAATTGGCCTCGCCGCCGTGGGCGCCGCCGTGGTCGGCGGAGCCATTGGTTGGTTCACCCGTCGCGGCGTGTTGCGCAGCGCCGTACGTCAACTGGTCATTGCGACGCTCGCCGCTGCCGTGACCTTCGGCGTTGGTCGTTTGGTCGGTTCTAACTAGTTCGAGCGAAGCGTACGAGAATGTCTTCTCGTCCGACCCAAAACCCGATTGATTCGTAAAGTTTCTTCGCGATCACGTTGGACTGCTCGACGAACAGCACCGCGCTGGCAACGCCCTTCTTGCGCAACGCGGCGAGACCTTGACTCACCATCACGCGCCCCAAGTTCCGTCCCTGAAAGTCGGGACTCACCGACACCACGTAAATCTCACCGAAGCGGTCCGGGTGCAGTTCGTGGACCTTGGTCCAACACGACGCGGCCAGGCGACCATCGATCTCGAGCAAGAGGAAACCGGACGGGTCGAACCACGGTTCGTTGGTTCGTTCGGCAAGGTCTTCTCGCTGCCACGCTCCCTGTTCGGGGTGGTGGGCGAAGGCGGCGTTGTTTTGCTCGAGCCACCGGTCCTCGTCGTGCATTGGCTCGAACGTGCGCAGGTTCGCGCCCGAGGGAACGTCAATGACGGGCACCGGGAGGTCGATGCACATCATTTGCAGCATTCGCACAACTTGGCCCGTCGCGCACTCGTGCACGTCGCGCTCCCACCAATCGACGCGGGCGTGCTTCTTGAGCACTTCTTCGAGTAGTTGTTCGTCGAATCCGCCGCCGCACATTTCAATGGTGGGGTGCTCGCTGCCGCTCAAGAGCGCGTAGCCGTCGAGACGGCCGTCTCGCGACTTCAGCCAGTGCTCGGCCGGCCATCCGTGCACGACCGCGCGCCGGTGCACTTCGTCGATGGCCTCGCGGCCTAATCGGGTGTCGGTGTGGTTGAGCAGGTTAAGGACGTCGAGGCGCTGATCGGGTGTCAGGGACGTCGTTGATTGCCACGAATCGCTCATCAGCGCAGGTTACCGGTCGCGACTAACTAATCCGGCCGGACACGCGGTTAAGACGTCGCAGCAATGTCCCGATGGTGCGCTCGGCGGCGATGAGTTCGGTGTACACGTCGCTGGGCATGGTGGCCCCGTCCCTTTCGACCAGCACGGTGATTCGCGCCGAGAGCTCGTTCATGCTCGACGTGATGGTGTTCAGTTCGGTGTGAATGGTCATGGACGAGTCGGCCTTTGGTTCGCGGGGCGGATGTGTAGAGGGTCGCGCATACTGTAGTGGTCTATGACTTCTACTGCGAGCACCGAGAGTCCCATCGCGTTGGCGTGGTCGCGCATCATCGTGCACGGGTCGGACAGCGAGTCCTTTCTCCAGGGACAACTCACGCAGGATCTTTCGTTGATCGACGAGACGGGCGGATGGTCCTTGTTGTTGCGCCCCGACAGCGCCGTGCTCACCACGTGCCTTGTCCAGCGCGACGAGGAGGGGTTCGTGCTGAGCGTGCCGCGCGAAGTCGCCGAAGTGGCCCTCAGTCGCCTGCGCCGGTTCCACCTGCGCGTTAAGTGCACGCTCGAACTCGATGAGGCAACGAGCGGTCCCATCGCCACCCAGGACGAACTGGTTTCGTCGCGCTGGCCGGGCGTCAACGAATTCGCGGCCGAACTGACCCCGCAGAGTTACGGGGGGCGCGTGGTGCGTGAAACGGTGTCGTTTACCAAGGGTTGCTACACCGGCCAAGAACTGGTGGCCCGCCTCGACGCCCGCGGCTCGAGCGTGCCTTGGCGCTTTGTGCGAGCGGTCGGGCCAAGCGTGGCGAGAATCGACGAGGTGTTGAAATCCAAGGGTCCCACCGGGCCCAAGGGCGTCACCACGGCGGTCGAGGTTGACGGACGCATCGAAACCCTCGGCTTCGCGCACCGGACCCTGCTCGACAACGCCTACCTGGCCACGATTGACGACGTCGACGTAGAAGCCATTGGCTGACAGCGCCCGTGCAGTTAACGTGAGCGCAAGGGGGGCCCATCGTGCGACTCAACGTTGAGGGACTGTTCATCAAGGTGTCGGGCGTCACCAACGAAGAGGACGCCCTCTTTTCAATCGCGCTCGGCGCCAGCGCCGTCGGTTTTGATTTCGGTCCCACACCCCGTCAAATCTCCACGGTGGCCGCGCACGACATCGTTCGACGACTGCCGCACGGCGCCGTGTCGGTGGGCGTGTTTCGCAATGAAATGCCCCAGCGAATCGTTGAAGTGGCCAACACGCTCGGCCTCACGGCCGTGCAGATCGACGGTACGATTGCCAAGGAGGAACTGGCCTACGTCGCCCAGCGCGTGAACACCGTGCTGCGAACGCTGCCCAGCACCACCGTCATTGACTCGTCCCTGCAGCTGGCGGGCGCGGACTATTTGCTGCTGCCCGAGTCGGACGACTACAACTCGCTGGTTGACTGTCTCGAGACGTTCCTCGACGAGACGTTGCGGGTCCCCATGGTGGCGTCGGGCGGGCTCACGACCTCCAACGTCATCGACGTCATCCAGAACTATCCCGTGTGGGGCGTGGACGTGCGCAGCGGCGTCGAGACGTCGCCGGGGATCAAGGATCCCGTGCTGCTGGGTGAGTTCATCGCCAACGCACGCTGGGCCTTTGAGAACACGTACGTCGAACGTCATTACGACGACTGGTTCTAGTGACCGCCCGTTTCGCCGGCATCCAGCGCTAGGGCCCCGCTCGTTAGCTCGTCGAAGGGCCGCGCCACAGGTCCACCCCGCCGTCTACGGCGTGTCGGTCGATCTGTTCGAGTTCGTCGGCGGAAAAGTTCAGATTGTCGAGGGCGGCCAAGTTCTCCTCTAATTGGGCGACGCTGCTCGCCCCGATGAGCACCGAGGTCACGCGTGGGTCACGCAGTGCCCACGCGAGCGCGAGCTGGGAGACCCGCTGCCCCCTCGATCGAGCGATCTCGCGCAGTGCTCGAACGTGGTCCAAATTGGTCTCATTCAACATGTCTCGCGAAAGTGACGACGCGCGCGACGCGCGCGAGCCCTCGGGCACGCCGTCGAGATAGCGGTCCGTCAACAGACCCTGGGCGAGCGGTGAGAAGGCAATGCAGCCCACGCCTTGGTCGCCCAGGACGTCGAGCAACTTGTCTTCTATCCACCGGTTGAGCATCGAATACGACGGCTGATGAATGAGCAGCGGGGTGCCCAGGGCTCGCAGGATCGCGATCGCTTCGCTGGTACGTTGATCGGAGTAGGAGGACACACCGACGTACAGGGCCTTGCCCTGGCGCACCGCCGTGTCGAGCGCGCCGAGCGACTCTTCGAGCGGCGTATCGGGATCGTAGTGATGGTGGTAGAAGATGTCGACGTAGTCAAGACCCATTCGCGCGAGGCTCTGGTCGAGGCTGGACAGGAGGTACTTGCGCGAGCCGAGGTCGCCGTAGGGACCGGGCCACATGTCCCAGCCGGCCTTCGTCGAGATGACCAATTCGTCGCGCAAGGTGGCGAAGTCCTCGCGCAGGATCTGGCCAAAGTTGATCTCCGCGCTGCCGTAGGGCGCTCCGTAGTTATTGGCCAGGTCGAAGTGCGTGACGCCGAGGTCGAACGCCCGCCGTAGGATGGCGCGCTGGGTGTCGGTTGAGCCTTCATCACCGAAGTTTTGCCACAGCCCGAGCGATACGGCCGGCAGCCGTAGTCCGCTGCGGCCGCAACGCCGGTAGTGCATGTTGTCGTATCGATTTACAAGGGGCGTGTACGTGGACATGCAGCGAGCCTAATAAGAACCATCATCGCGTGGGTACGAAGCGGACTACGGGCCAGCCAACGACCAAAACGCCGCGTGAATCTGAAACGCCCTGACACCGCGTCGGCCTAGGCCAAGGAGAGAAAACCGGACGTGATACAGAGCCCGAAGGCGTCAATGAGTAGGAATCCGACGATGATGAAGACAATGGTGAACTGCGTGGTTCGTCCGTGTCGCACGGCCATGGGACTGGGCATATACCAGTCGGGCAGCAAACTCGCATGGGCGGCGGAGCCACCTCGCCACGGCACTGCGTCGTGGGCTAATGGGGCATTGGGGTCAGCGGCCATAGCGAGTTCGGTCAACTCCTCATCGCTCAGGAACGGGGAGAACTCGGAATACGGCACTAGTTCGTCCACTGCGTCGTCTTCTCCGCCTACGCAAAACATTCGTCAGTTCTCAACGTACTGCACGCGCCAGCGCACTACTCCGCGCTGCGTCATCAACTTGTAACATCACTGCAACTTAACGGGCCCCACTGGTCACTTAAGGTTCAACGTGAGTCTAGAGAGCGTGGTCTTGAATGACGCGCGATGGAGGGGGTTCTTAAAAATCCTTTAATTCGATGCTCTTGTCTCACGAATATTCTCTTCGCTTGTCGGTCCGAGCACGAGGTAACTCGTCGGTGGTCGGAAAAGCGGTTGGTAAATGTAGGGCCTTATTGGAAAGGTGTCAGGGACACGTGAAGAGGGAACTCTACGGCGCACTGGCGGCCGTTGCGATTGCCGGCGCACTGTTCGGCTTCGTGGGTGCCGGCGCCGCCGGCGCCTCGACGCTGCCCACGGCGTTCTACTTGGACATTGGTGGGTCGGACTCCATTGGCTATCAGCCCACGCCAGCGTCCGCCCACGGACAACGCACCGACAGCGGTTACGCCAACTTCTTAGTGGCGCACGAAGCGGCCCGAGGGGTCACGCTCGAACTCAACGAAATTGGCTGCGCCGGCGAAACAACGTCGAGCATGCTCACCGGTGGTGACTCTTGTTACCTGCCGCCCGACTCGCAACTGCTGGAGGCGGTCATGTTCCTCAGCGCGCACCAGAACGAAAGCGGACTGGTGACGATCGACCTCGGATTCAATGACCTGCGGCGCTGCTTCCAGGGCTATCGGATCAATGCAAAGTGTGTTGACCAGCGCCTGCAACAGGTGCGTGCGCAGCTGCCGCAAATACTCACGGCGCTCAAGTCGGTCGCCGGTCCGGACGTCATCATCGTGGGCGTCGGACACTACGATCCCTATCTCGCGGACGCGCTGCAGGGCGAGTTGGGCGAGACCTTCGCCGACCAGAGTTACGGCGTCGTCAAGCGCTTGGACAAGGTCCTCGCCGACGTCTACGGCGCCGAAGGCATACCCGAGGCCGACGTGGGAGCGGCCTTTAACATTGATAACACGAACCAAGTGACGCTCGCGAACGTGGGCACGGTGCCTGACAACCTGGCCGAAGTGTGCCTGCTGACGTGGATGTGTCCGCCGCCTCCCTACGGCCCCAACATGCATCCCAACGATGCGGGCTACGAAGCCATCGCCGACGCGATCGCCGCGCAGTTACCTACGCCCTGGTGAGTCGCGGTGGGACACGTCATCGCGTGCCATCCACGCGATTGCGCTAACCCTTACCCACCCACGTAGGGCGGACCACCGCCATCACGTACTGTGTATCGGGTGGCCGCCAACGCGACGACTCATCAACCGTTGGTGCTCATGCGCCATGGGGAGAGCTCCTGGAACGAATCGAAACTCGTCCAGGGCCAAAATGACGAGGCGCAACTTACCGATCGCGGACGAGAGCAGGCGAGCACCGCCGTTGCATCGCTGGGCGAATACTCGTTTGACGTGATTGTCTCGAGCGACCTGTCGCGGGCCCTGCAGACCGCCCAGATTGTGGGCGACGCGCTGGGTCTCGAGATCGTCACGTCCACGGCACTGCGCGAACGTTCCTTTGGCGCGTTCGAGGGCCGTGCCCTCAGGGAACTGCCCGCGTCGCTGTCGGGCATCGAAAATCGCGTGGTGGTCGACGATGAGGCCCATCCGCCCGGCGGCGAGTCGTTGCGCGAACTTCAGGTGCGCGCCGGCGATTTTATTGAGTCACTTCGCCGGGACCGCGTGGGCGAGCGTCTACTGCTCGTTACTCATGGCGGCACTATCCGGGCGCTTCGCGCCTACCGCGCGGGCATAACGATGAAGAACCTGGCGTGGGACCGCGTGGGTAATTGCAGCATTTGGATGGTGTAAGCGTTCGCCACACGAATGGTCACGGACGCCCCGGCCCGCCCGTACTACTCCTTCACCACGTCGAGCGGTCGATCGCCCGTATCGCCGCGCAGCACTTCAGGGGTTTCGTGGCGCCGTGGTAACAGGGAGCGCCACGTGGCTTGACTTCGTCCAGTCAGGACCTTGGCCAAGGGCGTCCTCGCCGCCACGGCGGTGAATATCATGCCGGCGGCATAGACCGTGATGAGGGCGAGAGGTACTCCAATCTGCCAGTGCGAGTGCATTGCAAGGTGGTTGCGGAAGCGAAGGAGGAAGGGGATCCACAGCATCTGAGATAGATAGACGCCGTAGGAGTTGTCCGAGCCCGACTGCACCGCGGCTCGGGTGCGCAGCGATCGTTGGGGTGCGACCAGGTAGACGCCGAGCAGGTAGACGCACAGGATCGCCCCAAAATTAAATGGCATGATCGCCGGCGCGAAGACGAGGGAGCCGGTGCGCAGGTACGAAGGTAGCCAGTGGTAGCGGCCGCAGTAACTTAGGAACTCGGCGCCGAACGCACTGAGAATCGTAAGGGACACGATCCAGCGTCCCTTGTCGACAATCCACTCATGGACTTCGTCCAGGTGCAGCGCGACGATCATGCCGCCGAGCAGATAGACCACGTACGAATACACAAATCGCGTTTGAAGTATTTCATTGAGTTTGAAGCCGAAGGGTTGCGAATCGACGAGGACGCCAAAGGCAAGCTGCCAGATAACTGCGCCCACCATGATGTGCTTGTGCCATCTTGAAAACCGACGGATCAGTTTGAGTAGTAGTGGAAAGAGCAGATAGAACTCGATGATGACTATCAAGTAGTAGAGGTGGTAGTAGCCGGTGCGCAGGATGTGAACGAAGTAGTGAAAACCAGCGTCGGAGAAGGCAATCGAATGGTTGAAGGAATAGAAGGGGAATCCCTTGATCTGATGGGCTGTGGTGTAGAAGTAGTAAATCACCGTCCATGCGAGGAACGGCACGCCGACCGAAATGAAACGTCGTTTCCAGTAGTGTTTCAGTTTCAATTGGGCGGTATCGCGGTAACTGAAGGTCAGCATGCAAGCCGAGACGAAGAGGAATGCTTCGCGCGAGAACCGGGTCAGCATGATCAGTCCGATGACGGTGGTGTTGGTCGCCAGCGGAGCAAAGAAGATCAGGGTGTGCGTGGAGACGACGGCGGCCTGCTTGACCGGGCGCATGGCGTCAATGTGATCGAGGCGCTTGCGCGTTCCTTCGACCGGCGGTGCGTCGCTCACTCGTCGACCCCGTGCAGTGTGGGTTCTAGGAGCTGAGCATCATTGCGCGACGCCAACAGGTTCACGACACGTGTTCTTGAAAGAGAACGGGCAACGATCCAGCATCGAGGGCCTTCTTTTGAATTTTGCCGGTAGCGTGCGACGGCAGGTGCGCCACCACGTTGATGATGACTGGGCGACGCGCACGCGAGAACGCGGCGACCAGTGCGTCGTGGATTTCCTTAGTGGCGATCTTCAGTTCCTCCACCGGGGTGGAGGAAGAGATCCCGTCAAGCTGCACGTACGAGATAGGCACCTGACCGAAGACCTCGTCGGCAACGCCAATCACCGCCGCGCCTACGACGCCTCGCACGCCGAGGATGACGTCCTCGATCTCGCGGGGAAAGATTTTCTCGCCCCCGCGATTGATGACGTCGTCGCGGCGACCCACCAGGAAGAGGAAGTTGTCCTCGTCCAAGTACCCGAGGTCGCCAGTGTCGAGCCAGCCGTCGTGGTCGAAGCGGTCCTCGTAGCCCGCCCCCTCGTAGTGCGCGATAACCGACGGCCCCTTGATCTCGACTCTGCCCACTTCGTTTCTTGCGGCCACTTGACTCGGCGCGTTCTCCATCGTCACCACCCGCACGGCGACGCCCACCGCGCGTCCCACGGAGCCAATTTTTCGAGGTCCGTTCAGTGGATTGGCGCTGATTTGACTGGCCGCTTCGGTCATACCGTACGATTCGATGACCGCCACGCCAATATTTTCTTCGAACTGACCCAACAGCGCGGGTGACAGGGGTGCCGACGCCGAGCGAATGAACCGGATACGCGCGGGGACGAACTCGCCCTCCCGCAGCGTCGATAGTCGCGAGATGATCGCCGGGACGGCGTTGATCCACGTTATTTGTTGCTCGTTGATGAGGGACCAGAAGCCGGTTCGGTGGAAACGATCGTCGAGGGTCAGTGATGCGCCCGCGACCAGAGTCGCTAACAGGCCCACGACTTCGGCGTTGATGTGCCACAGGGGCAGGGCGTTGAAACCCCGGTCGGCGCGCTCGAGGCCGTTGTGGTGGGCCACCAGTTCGGCCGTGAGCAGAAGTTGTGCGGCCGGCAGCGCCATTATCTTGGGCGTACCGGTGGTCCCCGACGACGCGAGAATGACCCCGCCGTTCGCGCCATTGATCGCTACGTGCGCGGAGAGGTTTTGGTGTCCCGATTCGCTGAGCAGTTCTGTGAGGTTAAACCAGTCGACCCGGGTTTCGAACGGCGCGGGCCGGTCACTGAGCACGCTGTGCAGTTGGAGGTTGGCAATTCGGTCATTAAATTGCGGTCCGTTCACGTAGGTGATGGTGGGATCCAGCGGGGCGATCCACAAGCCCCGGGCGAGCAGGGCGAGGAAACAGAGTGAGAAGTCAATGGGGTCTGCAATCAAGAGTCCGACGCGGTCACCGGGTATCAAATTCCACGACGTTGTCGTGCGGTCCCACGCGTTAACGCGCTTGTTTAGCTCCGCGTAACTGATGAGGCGATCGGAACGGGCGGCCAGGACGTACGGCGCGTCGGCGAGAGATATGGACTGTTTTTCGATGAGCGCCCGAAGCGGTGTGTCGTTGATGGCGGAGCGAACGCGTTCAGCGGGCACGGATCATTCCGTCAATACATCATTCGTGAATCGGCGTAGTGCTTGAACTCGAGCAGATTCGAGGAGGGGTCGACGATAACAAACGTCTTATGCACCTCGACCATTCCTTCGAAACGGGTGCTGACATCACTGAAAAAGGCAACGTCACGTTGGCGACACAGACGGTACAGGCTTTCGAAGTCGACGTCATGTCGAAACGTGACTCCGAAGTGCCGGGGGTACATTTCCAATTCCTCGATTGCGGGGATGGTCGCCGGAGCCGTCGACAGGTGACAGACCAATTGGTCGCCGAAGAAATCGAGTGTCACTCGGTCGTCGTAACGGCGAGCCAATTTGCAGCCGAGCTTGGTGACGTAGAACGTGACGGTGTCGTCGAGGTCGTAGACCGGAATGGCTAGATGGAAGACATCGCGACTCTCTCTCACAGTTCGTCTCGTTTCGACGTCGCGCCCTCAGCTTCAAAATCCATGAGCGTTTCGCTGCGCAAGCCCAATCGAATTGTCTCCAATCCCACGATGTCCGTGGGGGCTATGTTGCCGAGGTTGACGTCCGGGCCGAGTCGGCGCACGAAGTACGCCTGAAGCTCCGTCGTGGGAGACTCAAAGAGCAGGGCGTTGCTGTCGATTCCACAGGTGAGGATCTCTTCAATGAGGCCGTAGCGAAGCTCGCCGTCGGGCCGACAGATGCCCCCGTGACCACTCTCGCGGGTCTCGAGCGTTACCAGCACCGCGCCGGCACTGATGTCGTCATTTATGTAGTCAATCCACTTATTCGGGGCCATGTTTTCCGAATGAACGCGGTCCTTGGAGCCGACTTCGGAGATCACCTTGAAATCCTTGCTCAATTCGGCCACGTATTGCGATTTTTTCGCGTCAGTTAGGTCAATGGTGCCATTGGAAACCTCAATGTATTCACAGCCGTAGCCCTGGCATAGTTCGCGGAACTGATCGAAACGGTTCTGGACCACGTATTTCTCGAAGAGGGTGCCCCCCAGGTAGAAGGAGACATTTTCGTCATGGAGCACACTGATTTTTTCCTTCATATCCATTGCCACCACCGACGTGCCCCAACCGAATTTCACAAAGTCCACGTAGTCGCTGGCGCTTTGAATGAGATCGGCGAAGTACCGCATGGGAAGCCCCTTGTCGATAACCATGGTCAATCCGGCCTGTCGCGGCTTGACGCTTCGACTAGGCAGTTGCAAGTGCGTGTGTTGCATATGAATGCTCGGCCCTATCGATAAGTCACCGCGGAACCTTGGTTCTGCTGTGGTAAAGCGTCGTGATTAAGGATAGTGATTCGAGTGGGCCAGATTTCGTAAGCTGCCTTAAAGATCCTTAAGTATTGATGGGGAAAATGCAAAGAAAAGCCTCGTTGGCGCAACTTTCCCCGCGTTTGTATATTCGGAAGCCTCAATTGATGAGCCCATTGCACGGTCAAATAGCGAGCTTGGTTGCGCACTCACCCTTAGAACAGCGCGGCCGTTTTCATCTCCATTGCTTGCGTGATCCGGGTAATCGCACGGTCGTGGCACGGTCGTGGTCCGTACGGTGCGGACTTAGTGCCGCTGATCGTCACGAAGTTTGAACGCTGTTTGGCCAACTCACCATTTTTTCGGCAAGGTGGCCACGATCGCTTGGGCGATGATCATGTAGCCCGCGTTGTTGGGGTGATCGTCCGGACCAAAGGGAGGCGGTGTACAGATCCAAGTCCATAAACATGCCGTGTCCACATTTTGCGGAATCGTACCGACGTTGGCGAGCGTCCTTGGGCTGTTGTTGTCGCTCTGGTAGGCCCCGGGCACATTGGCAATCGGAATATTGGCCTTGGTGTACACCTCGTTGAGAGTCGCGTTCATAGAACTCATGGCGTCGAGGGATTCGGTAGCGATAGTCGGACCGGTCGATCCGTTGAGGTAGTAGCCCAGAAATGGGTCTTCGTACTCCAGGCCCACAAAATGAACGTTCGGGCCAGCTGCGTTCTGCAAATCCTTCAAGATTCGAGGCAAATATTCGCGAACGAGAGTTACCCCTTGGTTCACGCACGACTGCTCAACTATCGTGGGCAGCAGACAGGGTCGGATGTTGTTAAAGCCCATATCTATGGTGACGAGCCCCACGTCGTTGCCGTGACCGGTCAAGATATCAACTGACCGCATCAGTTGGGTCATCGGTAGGTGGTAGCAAGTGTTTTTGAGTAGCCCGAGCATTGATTGGACGGTCTCTCCCGGGCAACCCACTTGGCGCAAATCTAAATTGACGTTTTTCGCCTCCAGCGCCTTCACGTCATTGGCGTAGCCCTCATTGGTGCGGTGACCATTGTGGTGAGGAACCCCGTCGGGTTGAAAGCCTAGTGACGCTGATCCGCCGATGTCGAGAAAAAAACCGGACACCGGGGCGATGGGCAACGTCGACGTGGTTGGCGCTATCGACGTCGTTGTTGAGGTCGCGCCGGTTGTGCTGGTCGTGGTGGTCGTGCCGATTGTGNNAGGAAGACTGTGACGAAGAGAGCAAGTACGGCGACAGCAGCCACTGAATACGTCACTCGCCGATGCATCAATTCCTCCAGGTTTTGGCCACAACTTACAACGTCCCATCAATTCTGCCATCTATCCAATATGGCGGGTGGCTTCGCTCTCTTTAGTGCAACAAAGTTCAGACGGTCAGAATCGCCATCAAATGAAGGTGAAGGCGAGGAGATATCGACGAAAAGTCAGTGGGAATCTCCGCGGGACTGCGCGACGTTGCACGAATTACGGACGTTTTACGACCAACCATTTGAGCAACTCTTCGAGCGACATAATTGAATTTTTCTGACCAGTTGTGTGTACTGTGACCATAACGTCATCAAATTTTCATGCGAAATTCCGGAGTTTTCCTTGAAACAGCGTCGGATCACTGTCTTTGCGCTCAGCGTAGGGATTCTCTCGTGGCCATTGAGCATCCCTGCGTCGGCGTCAGATTCGTTTCGGGACTCTTCTACGACTTCCTCAACCTCGAGCACCACAACCACTACGACAGCGCTGCCGACAACGACGACCACCCAGCCAGCGTCGGCAAATCCTTTCACTGTTCGAGTCGTGGCGGCCTATCTCAAGAAGCGAGCAAATCTCGTAACCACCGCGGTCTACGACGTTGACTCTGGTATGACCTATCTCTACAACCCCGATGTGCACGAGTCCACGGCTTCCCTGGTCAAGATCGACATATTGGCTGATCTTTTGTACGAGGCTCAAGAGAGCCGCCGCGTACTCACGGCCAAAGAAGATGTGCTCGCCACCAAGATGATCGAGTTTTCCAACGACGATGCGGCCAACCATCTGTGGACGGACATTGGAGGGCGTGACGCGATTGATTCATTCAATACGTTGATTGGCTTTAGGCAGACCTTCCCGAGTTACTCTTGGGGCAACATTGAAACGACCCCGCGTGATCAGCTGCAGTTGCTCAAGGTCATCGTCCTTCCCAACGCCATCCTCTCCGCGGCTTCACGGGCATACGAAAGTGACCTGATGGAGAACGTCACGCCCGGGCAACGCTTCGGGCTCGGGTGGGGTTCGCCGGCGCAAGGCACCGTTGGCCTCAAGGACGGTTGGTATCTGAACAAGGGCACCGGTTGGCAGATCAACACCTCGGGCTATGTGCAGTACAACGGGCGGCTGTACCTGGCCACGATCATGTGCACCAAAAACCCCAACGAGGCGTACGGCGAAGGCACTGTGACAACGCTGTCCCGACTAATTTGGCAGAACTTGAAACCGTAGATGCAATTCGACGTTAGGTTGCGCGTGCAACTTGAAAGTGGCACTTGAGCTCGTTGACGCAGGTAAGTCCGAGGGTTGGCCCGTCATTGTTCGAACGCGGTGAACTGAGTTGGACAGGGCACTCGCAATTTCCAGTCCGGAATAATTGAGAGCCCTGGCAACGACGTCGAGATCTTTTGGAAATTGCGAAGTTTCCGATCACGCGGTGGGAGGTGACGTTGGGGTAAACGCGCTGAGCGCGCCGAGCAGCACCACGAGTTGCTGGGCGTGGGCAAAGAGCTTGAGCGCGGGTTCACGATCTCCGTTCAGATGGGTCAGCATTTCCAGCCCGAGATATAGCGCCACGACGGAGTAGGCGACATCGCTCGAGGGGAGTAGCGACGCGATCGGGGAGTCGCCGAAGGTCTTGTCCAGGGCTTCCTTGGCGAAGGTGAACCATGGGCCAATCCGAGTCGCGACTTCGGCGCCGAGACCCGGCGTTGACGAAGCGCCGGCGATCATTTCGACCAGGACCGTGACGTAACCGGTATCGAGGTCATCTTGAAATATCTGCGTCGCGATGCTCATGATTTCCGATGCGGAAGAAACCTGCTCGATGGCGGAACTGTACTTCTGCATTCGGACGTCACTGACGGTATCCAAGGCGGCCAAGAGGAGGTTGACCACGGAGCCGAAATGGTAAAAAACGAGCCCTTGATTCAGTCCCGCCCGGTCCGATATGGCTCGCGCGCTGGCTCCAGAGAATCCCTCTTCTCTTAGGGTCTCGATGGTCGAGTCGATAAGTGCCTTTCGAGTATTGGCCGATCGTTTCGTTCCCGATGCTGTGACCTTGCTACTGGCTCCTGCTTTTGCCATCTCACGNNGCTCAAAGTATACACTCAAATTCGAAGATTCGTTGAAATTCGAGGTGTTAATTGCACTTCGAACCATGTTTCACTCCACGTGAATGGGTTGGCGAACCTTTCTGGATGTTTGAGCGTCTTTATATTTGTGCGAGTTGAAAAAGCGGTCGACCTGACGACAGTGATTAGGTGA
>PLXU01000204.1 GCA_003151555.1 Acidimicrobiaceae bacterium
TGTTCGTGACGCACCAGGATGTGGCGAATGCTGGAGTCGAGCAGGGGGTCGTAGACCGGAAGAATGGCGCCGCCGGGCAGTCCGAATACGGTGTCGACCCCTTGTTGTTCCAAACTCTTGATCAGTGCTTCAGCTCCGGTGAGTTGCACGATATTCCTTTGTTGGTGGGATAAACAAAAAGGCCTCCCTTTTCTGGGAGGCCTCCGGTATACGCAAACGAGTGACTACCAGCGGCTATTGCTTACTACTACTGGAATGGCACGAATGGACGTCACACCTTTTATCTAAGCACAGGTCACGCCCCGACACAAGAACATCAAGCCGACGTGACCGCGCCCTTCTCTGCTCCCTGGACGAGACGGGCGAACTTTTCCAGTACTCCAGTGGTGTACCGCGGAGTAAAGGGCTTCACGTTTCGAGCCCGTTCGGCCAGTTCGTCGTCGCTCACCAACAGGTTGATCGAGTGGGTGTTGACGTCAATCTGTATTTGGTCACCGTCGGCCACCAATCCAATCGGTCCCCCGCCGAGGGCTTCGGGCGCCACGTGGCCCACGCAGAATCCGTGCGTACCGCCGCTGAAACGGCCGTCGGTGACCAGCGCGCAGTCACCACCGCGACCGACGCCCTTCATGGCGCCCGTCACCGCGAGCATCTCGCGCATGCCCGGCCCGGAGCGGGGTCCCTCGTAGCGGATCACCACCACGGTCCCTGGCTTGATCTCGTTGGCCATGATCGCGGTCATGGCGTCGTCCTCGCCGTCAAAGACCCGCGCGGTGCCCGTGAAGGTCAAGTCGTCGAGCCCGGCCACCTTGACGACCGAACCCTTAGGGGCCAGCGAGCCGGTCAGGATTGCGATGCCGCCGCGATCGTGAATGGGGTGACGCACGTCATAGACCACGCGACCATCGGGCGCCGGCGCGTGTCGCTCCGCCAAATTCTGGGCCATAGTCTTGCCGCTCACCGTCATGACGTCGCCGTTGAGCAGGTCATTCTCGAGCAAGTGGGCCAGCACCACCGGCACGCCACCGATTTGGTCGAGGTCACTCATGTGGTACTTGCCGTGGGGTTTGGTGTCGGCGAGGTGCGGCACGCGCTTGGCGATCTTGTTGAAGTCGTCCAGTTCCAGGTTCACGCGCGCCTCGTGGGCAATGGCCAACAGGTGCAGCACCGCGTTGGTCGAGCCGCCCAGGGCCATTACCACGGCGATGGCGTTCTCGAAGGCTGGCTTGGTCATGATCTGGCGGGCCGTTATACCCAGGTCCAACAGGTTGAGCACCGCGATGCCCGAGTCGTAGGCGAATTGGTCGCGGCGGCTATCGACCGAGGGCACCGAGGCGCTGCCGAGCAGCGACATACCAAGGGCCTCACCGACACTGGCCATGGTGTTGGCAGTGAACATCCCAGCGCAGCTGCCCTCACCGGGACAGGCCGCGCACTCAATGGCGCGCAACTCGTCATCGCTAATTGCGCCCACCGCATTGGCCCCGACGGCCTCGAAGACGGAAACGATATCAAGCGCCTCGCCGTTCAGTTGACCGGGCAGGATCGTTCCACCGTAGAGAAAAGCGCTCGGCACGTCGAGTCGGGCGGCGGCCATCAGCATGCCCGGCAGCGACTTGTCACAACCCGCCAGGGTCACCATGGCGTCAAAGCGCTCGGCGTGCATGACGCACTCAATGGAGTCGCAAATGACCTCGCGCGAGACCAGCGAGGCGCGCATTCCCTCGTGGCCCATGGAAATACCGTCCGAGACAGCAATGGTGACGAATTCGAAAGGCACTCCCCCCGCGTCGCGCACGGCGACCTTGGTGCGTTTAGCTAAACGGTCGAGGGGCAGGTTGCACGGCGTCACTTCGTTCCAACTCGAAGCCACCCCGATCTGGGGCTTCACCATGTCTTCGTCCTTGAGTCCCATTGCTCGCAGCATCGAACGCGCCGGCGCCCGATCCTTGCCTAGGGTGACCTCGGTACTGCGCGGAGTGGGGTGCGGTGCCATTTCTGAAGTCTATGAAACTTCAGATGGCCAATTCGCAACTCACTCAGTGCTCGGTGCGTCCAGGCGCGCGCACGGCAACGACGTCGACTCCTAACGCATCCAGCAGGCACGCGGCGGGATCGGGCTCGCGATTCTCCATCAGCGCGAACAACACCTGCTACGCGGTGATCTGCTTGCCTCGACACATAGGCCGAGACGCCTCTTGCAACGCTGCCTTCGCCGCCGGCGTCAAGCGCAGCCGGTCGCGAACCTTCCAGAGTTCCTTGGCGCTCGGTCGTTTCGGCATCGCCCGGTCGGCCCGGGTGGGTGCCTCAAACTCCCCGATCACGCCAATGGCGGCCAGGGCGGATCGATCGAGTGAATAAAGCGCCTCGCGCGCCGACTCGAGTGTGACGTGCATGACCGTTTCAATCTCGGGGTCGCGCAGCAGACCCAGCAGTAAGTGATCGGTGCCGACGCGGCGATCTCCGCGGCTCCTCGCCTCTTCACGCGCGGCGGCGAAGGTCGTCCACGGGTGGTGGGCCGTCGTGGCTTGAGGGGAATTGGTCATTTGATGTCCTTTCCGTACTTGAGGTGAACCGATTGACGCGTCACGCCCAACGCCTCACCAATCTGTTGCCAGGACCAACCGTGTTGACGTGCAGCGGTTACGTGACTGACCCCCACCCGTTCGGCCAGTCGGTGCAGCGCGAGTGCCGCTCGCAGACCCACTGCCGGGTCGTCGGAATTGACCACCTTGGTAATATTCATTTCGTCCATGTTGTCAGTTTTACTTGACAACCGGTGTTTTGTCAAGCAAAACTGACAACCTACCGACCGTCCAATCGCTCGGCGAAAACGTGGCCATTTCTAGGCAAAGGTACGCTTAGCTGGTGCTCGAACGCTGGACTCGCGCAGTCATCCGTTGGCGCATCGTAGTCATCGCGTGTTGGGTCGCCGTAATTCTTTTTGGCGCCCTTTCAGCCGTCAAACTGCCCGATTTGCTGACGACGTCACTTACGGTCCCGTCAACGAATTCGGCCCAGGCCAACCAGATCCTGGCTCGCCATTTTGGCGAGAACATTGAAGGCAGCTTCACGGTCATCCTGCCCCAGACCAAAGTCACCTCCCGCCAGTTGACCGTGCTCATCCGGGAATTCCGCACCGCAGCCACGTCAGTTCCGAGCGCCCGCGCGAGCAAACTCGCGTTGACCGATGGTGTTCTCTACGGCACCATCAACACATCATTGGACCTGGCCCGGGCGGCTTCCTCTACGGAATCGTTGCGTCACGCTCTGACCGATGTCGGACTTCGCGGCGCGCTCGTTACCGGCGCGCCGGCGTTGCAACACGACATCACGCCGGTATTGACGTCCGACCTGCGCCATGGCGAACTCTTGGCCGTGCTGGTCGCCCTGATGGTGCTGCTATTGGTGCTCGGGCTCTCGTGGGCCATGTGGGTGCCCTTGTTGGTGGCTCTCTGCACGATGGCGGGGGCGCTGAGCATCATCTACGCACTCGCCCATCATTTCCTGATGGTCCTGTACATTCCCAACCTCGTCGAACTCATCGGACTCGGGTTGGCCGTTGACTACTCGTTACTGATCGTGCACCGCTTCAAGGAGGAACTGGCCGACGAAACCGTCAGTTGCGTCGATGCGGTCGTCGCGACCATGCGATCGGCCGGTCGCACCGTGCTCATTTCCGGTCTCGCGGTGACCCTCGGACTCTCCACCCTGTTTCTCATCCCTGTGCCGTTCGTGCGCTCACTCGGCTTCGCGGGGCTCGTGGTGCCACTGGTGTCGATGCTGAGCGCGCTCAGCTTGCAGCCGGTTCTGCTTTCATTGTTGGGCCGCGGCGGCCTCGCAGCGGGGCCGCGACCATTCGCCACCGACCGGGCGAGCACCAGAGCGCCGCTCTGGGCCCGACTCGCCGGTCTGGTCACGCGCCGTCCGCGCGCCGTTGCCCTGACGGCGACGGCGCTCTTGATCGTGGCCGGGTCGTCGGTCCCGTGGTTCCGGCTCACTCCCGGTTCGCTCATCGCAATCCCCCAGAACAGTCAGGCCGCAAGGGGCCTCGCGGTGTTGCGCAGCCGCGGCGGACCTGGGGTGCTCACCCCGACCCAGATTGTCATCGACGCGGGCGCCCATGGCCGAGCAGTCGATCCTGAGGTCGCCGCGGCGACCGAGCGACTGGCGGTCACGCTCAGCCGGGACCCCGAAGTCTTTGTGGTGTCGACCGGTACGGTGGCGCCCTACGTCGACGCCTCGAGGCAGTACCGGCAGATTATCGTCGTTGGCCGACAGGATTTTGGCGACGAGGCTTCCCAGCAACTGGTGCAACGGATTCGCCAGCACGACATCACGAACGCCAACTTTCCTCAGGGCGTGAGCGTCTCGGTGGGCGGCGCGCCGGCCCAGGGTCTGGACTTTCTCAACCGCGTGTACGGCAACGTCGCGTGGATCATGCTGCTGGTGCTGTTACTCGCCTACCTCGTCCTGGTGCGCGCGTTCCGTTCGGTCCTTTTGGCTCTGATGGCGGTCGTGCTCAATCTCCTCTCCATCGCCGC
>PLXU01000128.1 GCA_003151555.1 Acidimicrobiaceae bacterium
CGTGGGCGACGACCTACTGGGTGATAAGTATTTTTGTCGGCATCTGCTTGGTCGTGGCCTTCTACTGGTTTCGCTCACGTTCGTTGGGCGTCACCGGACGGATCTGGCCCTTCGCCTCCATCGCCACCGTGGCCCTCGCGCTCGCGGTGGCGAGTCGTGGTTCGGTAACCATCCACTTGCCGGCCGACTTCTGGCTTCGCGGGACGCAGGCGCTCTTCGTGATCGCCCTCGGGCTGGTGGTCTTGGCAGCTATCGAACGGCGTTGGTCCTTTTCGATCTTTGTCGGCGGATTCGTCGGACTCGCGTTGCTGGGCGCTCTTTACAACGTGAGCAATCTCTTCCAGCGACTTGGTATCGGTGGCACGTGGAACGGCAACGATCAGGGCCTGCCCAATCTCATCTTGCCTGGTATCTATCTCGTGTTGGGGGGCGTCGCCTTCTGGGCGATTGGTCGGCGCACCAACCGACACCCACGATTCACGTAAGCCATGAATTCAGAATCTGCGATCTCCCCGGAGGACAGTCCCACGAAGGACATCGACGAAATCGTCCACCAACGGGTCCGTTTGGGTCTGCTGACCATTGCCAACGAGGCCCGTCGAGTGGAGTTCCGATTTCTTCAGGACTCCATGGATCTGACCGCCGGCAATCTCTCCCAACACATTCGGGTCTTAGAAGAGGCCGGACTCATTCGTGTGATCAAGGGGACCCAGGGGCGTAGGCCCCGGACGTGGGTGTCGGTCACGAAGGCAGGTCGACAGGCGCTGCACGATGAAGTCGCGTCGCTGAAGGCGTTGATCCACCGCGTGGAGCGCGCCGGCGATCCGACGACCTAGCGCCAGTGGATCGCTCTTCCAGTGCCTGGTCCGTCGGGCCATAATTACTCGATGCACGCTCACTTGAAAGGTCCGCACCTCAGCGCGTTCGTACGAACGTGCGCGCGGACTCTCGGCGCTGTACTCGTGGTGGTCGCGTCGTTCACGCTGGCCAGCGCCCGCGGGGCTAGTTCTTCGACGATGATCGTTGTCTCTCAGCGGGCCAGTGATTTGACGGCACTGTATTGCTATTCGGCGCAGGGTTGCTTGGGATCGACGGGGAACAACATCGAAGCGTCCAACGACGACGGACTTCATTGGCGAGTGGTGATGGCGTTCATCGGTCCGACCGGCGGGACCGGAATCGAAAGTTTCGACTGTCCCGCCCGAGGGATCTGTTACGCCGAGGGCGGCGCGTATCCCGATGCGGTGGTGCTCGCCACGCACGACGGACAACACTGGGTTCGCCATCGCCTCGGCGACGTCGGGACCTCTTCTTGGTATCCCTGGGCGATTGCGTGCGCCTCGGCCTCTTCTTGTGTGGTGGGCGGTGGCAGTGGTCAAGATAATGACGCGGGAGTCATGTATCGCACGCGCAACGCCGGCGCGACGTGGGTTCGATCGGTCTTGCCAAAGAAGACGGCACAAATCTGGAGTATTCAATGCGTCAGTGTGTCGGACTGCGTGGCCCTCGCCGGGATCGTTCCCGCTCATGTTCCCATGGGGGCGGGCACGAATGGGTTTCAAATCATCGCGTCGTCGAATGGTGGCCTCACGTGGACCGTGCGCTTTCAATCGGGCAACTACAACCCTGGCGACATCTCGTGCTCGGGTGGCGCAACGTGCTGGGCCGCGCTCGAGCCCAATCTGGACCAACCGGCCTTGGGAACGGGTCCGACACTGGTGTCAACCAATGGGGGACTCTCGTGGCGCCTCCTCGGCCTCGTTGAAAAGCAGCGGCCCAACGTGATTGCCTGCGTCTCTACGACGACGTGCTGGGGCGCGCAATTAGGTGGGAGTGCTCAGTTCGCAGGCATTAGCAGGGATGGGGGCTCGCGGTGGACCTGGCAGCGCTTAGTCGCCCTGTCCCCGCCACCCGCATATCCCGCGGGAGAGCCCTATTACCCAATCTTGACGTGCGGGTCAACTTCGTCTTGTCTCTTGCTTAAGTCCACGAGCGTCGCCGGGGAGGTGCTGTCGCGCCTGGGTGTTCCGTAGCGTTTTCATTTCATCGGCCCGTTTGATCGAGAGGGCAGTAGTGAAGCACCTACGACGTCGTGGGACCAGGCGCTCCGCATGTCGATTACGGGTTCATCGCCAGGCGATTGACCAGCTGTGTCGGAGAATCGGCTCGCGCGATCTCCTCGGCCAGGGTTCTCGCCGAGTCGCGATACGAAGAGTTGGTCAGCATCTCTTCAACCGCGACGCGGATCAAAATCAATCGTGCCTCGATGTCCTCGAAATTCATCGCCGTCGACTCGCCACCCTCTGTTATCGCGATGCCGGCGCCGGCGTCGTGAATCATTCTTGCGTTGGTCGGCTGGTCGGCGAACAGGGGAAGGAAAATCAGCGGAACCCCGGCCCCGAGTGCCCCGAAAGTGGTGCCCGATCCGCCGTGGCAAATCACGATTGCCGCCTCGGCCAACACGTCGTCTTGATGAATCCACGATTCGACGTGCACGTTCCCCGGCACCTCGCCGAGATCAGCGGGGCTCATCTTCGATCCCGTGGTCACGAGTATCCGGATATCGAGTTCCTGGATGGTCGCCAGCACCAGTCGAAGAAGCTCTCGGCCGCTCTCGAGACCGGTCGCTGTGGTGCCGAAGGTCAGATACACCAGGGGCGCGGAGTTGCCCGGCCACCAGTTACCGAGCGGCTTGACGTTACCAATCTCGTGATTTCGGAACCGAAGCGTGGTGGGGTAGGGCGAAGGGTCGAGCGACGCGGGGAATTTTGTCAGATAGGGCGACTCAAAGATTCGTTGCGTGAGACCATCGGCGAAGCCGTCGAGTTCGGGGCGCACGAGCTCCCTTAAGACTGATGACTCGGCTTCGGCCGTCGAGATGGCCACTTGCGCGTGACGAATACCCGACCGATGTGCAATGACCGCGCAGGCGTACTCGCAGGTCTCACGAATCATCAGGTCTGGTGACCACTCGTCGACCGCGCTCTCGACCGCGGGCATCAGTGCGGCAAGGCACAGTCGGGCGAACCACTCGTGTTCCACTAATAACGAAGCATCTCGTCGAGCCAGTGTGGGAAAGAGCGTCCACACTCGATCTGAATCTTCGGCGGATGGCGCTTCGCCCAGCCGGTGCGCGACTGCTTCGACCTCGAGGGTGCCGGCCAGGGTCGATGGAGCGACCGTCAAGGTCTCGTGGCCGCTGGCCTCGAACGCGCGAATGAGTGGAATGAGCGGCTGAAAGTGACCTTCTCCCGAGGTGGAGGAGAAGAGGACTCGCATCAGCGAAGGCTAACGCTCGTGATTGTCGCGCTCGTGAGGCCGGGGTCCGTGACACTCGATGAATGCTTCCGTCTCCGAATCTGCCCGTCGCGTTTTTCGTGGGAAACTATGTTTGGCCTGTGAGTGAAGACTTCCTTCCGGTGCTTTCCGGACCACCGGGATCGGGCAAGACCACGGTCGGCGCCCTCGACCTGCGTTGCGATCCGCAGTACGCCGGGGCGCTCATCGCGGAGGAGCCCATACGGCACATGTACTCGCAGTTCCAAGATCTGGGCACTTTTGAGGGCCACGTGTTGGACAGTTCCACGCTCACCGCCCGCGAAACGGCCGACCACGTGTGCTCCACATTTCCCAACTTTTCGATTCTGGATTGAGTGGCAGTGTTGAGCAATGTCGACTGAACTCTCGGTGCGACCGTGAAAGGCCTGTCTGGAAGTAGACCGTCATGGTTGAGGGGGCAAGTGCTACTGCTCATCCTGATCGTGTTGATTGTGGTGGCCTCGACCATCGCGGTGGTGCACGCCAGGAGTCATCCGCCGGTTGGCCATCCTTCCGGGAGCGCCATCGTTTCTGCCGCCCTACCGGTGGTACGTTGCCCGACTTCAGTGGGCGCGGATATCGGCCCGCGCGTAAAGATGCCGTCGGTCCTTCACGAATTTATTCCTCGCAACCTCGCATCGACTACGGCGCTGTACGTCGATCAGTACGACGCGGTGCGAATGTTGGGACCCAAGGATTGGTCGTGCGTGACGAGCATCGCGGCGGACGGCGGCGCGTCGCTCTCTATCTATCCTCGCGGGAGCACGTCGCCTGGATTCTTTAAACCCTTGATTGGTCGCTCCACGGCGACCGAGATAACCGTGCAGCGCGAGCCCGCGTGCTACGCCTGTCGCCTGGGGCTGGCCTGCGCATTCTTCGCCACGGCTCGACAACTCATGCAAAAGGATTTTCCCGGTGCGCTCGCGTCGTGCATCCGACCACGGGGTGAATCCGTTACGGAATCGACGAAATATCTTCGCTTCTTCAGTGATGGCGCGGGTGTGGTGGGTCACGCGTATCCGTCGGGAGGGCCGTATCAGGCTCTCGGCGTGGTGTTCTTTAATCCAAAGACCGTGAGCTATCTCGTGTCGTGCACGCTGGCCACGTCTTCACGCCCTTTGTGTCGCATCGCGCTCGATTGGTTTGTGCATTACCANNCTCGTTGATCTCGATGGCGGCCCACGCGACCTCTCACAGATAGCCGTCCAAGTCGGTGAAATATCCGGAGTAGCGGCCCCAGAACGTGTCACTGGCCGTCTTGACGACAACGGCGCCGGCGCTGCGCGCCAACGCCAATACTTCGTCCGCTTCGGCCCGATCCCTCACGTTGTGGGCCAACGTGAAAATCGAAAATTCTTGTGGCCGCTCGTCCCAGCCTGGGCCCACGTCCCCGGCCAGTGCGGCGTAGGGGTAGAGCGCGGGGGCGACGCCTCCGGTCTGGACGAAGACAATGCTCTCTTCGGGCGCGCGGGTCGTCGGAAATCCAAGACCCTCCTTGTAGAAACGGTACGAGCGTTTTAGACGGCCACTCCTAAGGTGATGATTGATACGCGGGTTTCCATCGCTCGGGTGAACCAAGGGCGTTATGCGCTGTCGAGTGTGTTTTAATGCAGGTGTTCAGTACGGCGCGAGTATGGGTCGGATTTCAGGATTGGGAGACATGCACATCTACTCATCGGTCGTGGTGGTGTTCATTCCGGAATCGGAAATGATGCCCTGGGGTCGCTACTGCGCCCGATTCGCCGACCTGGACGGCAATCTTTTCTTCGTGTCCGATGCGACGTGATTGTCGCCACTGCACCGGGCGGACCAGCCGGTGACGATAGTGACGGTGTTCCGCAGCCGCCTACGCCCGGGTGTCGAGGACGAGTACGGCCTGGTCGCGAACGAGATGAGCCGCCTAGTCCGATTGATCGATGGCTTCATCGATGAGCGCTTCTACGTCGCGGGCGACGGCGAACGGGTAACCGTCGTTCGTTTCCGCGACCTCGAGAGCCATCGCACGTGGGCCAAATACCCCGAACACCTCGCGGCCCAGCGTCGCGGGCGAGAAGAGTTCTACTCCTGGTATGACATCTCGGTCTCGCAAGAAATATACCGTCACGATTTCGACGATCTCGAATCGTAGTCGACCGCCCAGGCGCAGGTCGACCTCGCGTCGATCAACCGAACAAGATTGTCCCGAGGTGGCGTGGCGCTCACCGCTCACGAACTAACTTCGTGGGAGTGAAGAACATTCGTTTAGGGTCACTGTCACTGGACTGTGCCGAACCGGCTGCACTCGCGGCGTTTTGGGCCGGCCTGTTGGGGGGCGAGGTTACTTTCACCAGTGACCACTTCGTCGCGGTCAAAACCGATCGCATGTGGCTATCTACCGTGAAGATCGACGACTACCGAGCGCCCACCTGGCCCGAGAGCGATCATCCCAAGCAGATGCACCTTGATTTAGCGGTGGACAATCTCGAAGAGGCGGAGTCGGAAGCCGTGCTCCTGGGCGCGGTGAAGCCGGACTTTCAGCCGGCGCCGGATCGTTACATTGTCCTGCTCGACCCGGCCGGCCATCCTTTCTGCCTGAGCACGCAGATCCCCGAGTAGGCAATTTCCGTCGCCTCGGTTGGCGTTGCCGCAGACGCTAAGCGTTGACCAACATCGATCCTCGACCCGTTCGGTAGCCTCTGTTGGTGTCCGATCACACTGAGCGCTACTCGCACGGACACCACGAGTCGGTGCTGCGCAGTCATCAATGGCGCACGGCCGAGAATTCGGCCGGGTTTCTCTTGCCTCATCTCGAGGCCGGTCAAGATCTTCTGGACGTTGGCTGCGGTCCAGGGACCATCACCACCGATCTCGCTCAACGGGTCGCTCCAGGTCGAACGACGGGGATAGACCTCTCGAGCGACGTCATCGCCACGGCCCGTGAGATCCAAGACCGGGCTGGCCGCACGGACGCCGTCTTTGAGCAGGCCAGCGTCTACGAACTGCCCTTCGCCGACGGGACGTTCGACGTCGTCTACGCCCATCAAGTCTTACAGCATCTCAGCGAACCGGTGACGGCCCTCTGCGAAATGAGACGGGTCCTGCGCGAAGGCGGCCTGCTCGCCGTGAGGGACGGCGACCACGGAGCATTTGCCTGGGCTCCCGACGACCAACGACTGGATCGCTGGATGGCGATCTACCAGCAACTCACTGCGATGAATCACGCGCACGCCAACGCCGGACGCTATCTGCCGGCCTGGATACTCCAAGCGGGGTTTCGCACGAGCGACGTGTCATCGTCCACGTGGACGTTTCACCGTGCCGACGAGCGCGCGTGGTGGGGCCAATTATGGGCCGATCGTGTTCGCATGAGTGAGTTCGCGACGCAGAGCCTCGAGTACGGACTGAGCACCCGCCAAGAACTGGACGACATCGCCGACGCTTTCTTGGCGTGGGCCCGAAATGATGACGGCCTCTTCGTGTTGGTCCACGTCGAGGTGCTCGCGCGACGTTAAGAGGCTGGTCGACGCGTCAGCGCCGCGTCGACAACTCAGACGTGCGTGACGTCCCAGAGATGATGGATCGAATCATGGAGTTCGTAGAGCCCCAGGGTCTCAATGCTGAACTGACTGCCGTTCGATCTCGTGCCCGGCCGCGCCCATTGATCGTCGGTGACTGAATTGAGTTGCGCCGACATTTCCTCGGCGGCCGTCAACAGCTCAGCACTCACTTGGGCCCGATCTTGCAATTCGTACCTTTCGGCGACGGCCGTC
>PLXU01000150.1 GCA_003151555.1 Acidimicrobiaceae bacterium
TCTCGTAGACCTCGTAGAAGGGCGCGCCCGAGTCGAGGATGTTGACGCCGCGCTCCTCCTTCCAAAATCCCATGTTCAAGAACGAGTGCGTCATCGCCAACATCGAGGCCGTCCCGTCGACCATTGCCGCGTCCACCACCTGACCCTCGCCGCTCGCGCGGGCGCGGAGCACCGCGGCCAATACTCCGAAGACTAAGAACAGCGCGCCGCCCCCGAAATCGCCCACCAGGTNNCGGCGATGTAGTTGATGTCGTGACCAGCGGCTTGGGCCAGTGGACCGTCCTGTCCGTAGCCGGTCATGCGACCGTAGACCAACCGGGGATTGTGGTTCCACACGTCCTGGGGACCAAGACCCAGGCGTTCGGTGACCCCGGGTCGAAACCCTTCAATCAAGACGTCCGCCTGCTCACACAGCTCCAAGACCAAATCGCGACCGGCCTCGTTCTTCAAATCGAGTGCCACCGAATAACGAGATCGATTGAGCAAGTCCCACGACGTCGTGGGCGCGGCGTCGACGTCGCCGCGTTCTAGGCGCAACACGTTCGCCCCGAGATCCGCCAGCAACATGCAGGCGTAGGGGCTCGGCCCGATGCCCGCCAGTTCCAAAACCTTGAGTCCCTCCAGCGGTCCGCTCACGTTGCCAGTGTAATTTTAGGTTCCGTTCGCGTGGCCCGTCAGTCCCACCACATGTCGTGGCCCAACACGCCGCGTCCAATGAGTCCTAGCTGCACCTGGCTGGTGCCTTCGACGATGGTGAGTTGGCGCGCGTCGCGGTAGTACTGCTCAGTGGGATGCTCCTCCATGTAGCCAGCGGCACCGAGAAGTTGCACGGCCAGACCGGAGGTCTTCACCGCGACTTCGGAGGCGTAGTACTTGCACATCGAGAGCATCGGCACGTACTCCTTGGTGAATTTGCCGTCGTCGGCCAGACACGCGGCTCGATACGTCAAGAGCCGGGCCGCCTCAATCTCGGTGGCGCACTTGGCGATCTCCCACTGGATGCCCTGGAAATCGGCGATGGTCTTGCCGAAGGCCGGTCGATTCTTCACGTACTCGGTCGCGTACATCAGGGCGCCCTCGGCCAGTCCTATGCCGCGCGCGGCCACGATCGGGCGCATGGCGTTGAGCGACTGCATGACGAGCAAGAAGCCGCCGCCGAGGACCTGCTCGGGTCCGACGGCCACGTTGTCAAAGACGATCTCGGCCGTGTCGATGCCCTTCACGCCCATCTTCTTGTCCACCCGCGGCCTCGTCAGTCCGGGGCTATCGGCGTCGACAATGAAGGCGCCGATATCGGTGTGCTTGCGCGAGGAGGGATCGCCGGTCTTGGCGAACACGGTGAACCAGTCGGCCTGCATGCCGCCCGATATCCAACACTTGGTGCCGTTCAAGATGAAACCGCCGGCCACCTCGGGATCGGGCGTCGCGCGCGTCTGCATGCCCGCGACGTCGGATCCCGCCCCGGGCTCGGAGAGGCAGAACGCGGCGCGGGTCGCCCCGGACGCAATGCCCGGCAGGTAGCGCTGCTTTTGCTCTTCGGTGCCAGCGATCATGACGGGGCCGGTGGGTAAACGGGTGAGCAGGAGCATCAGCCCCAGGACGTTGGAGTATTTGGTCACTTCTTCAATGGCCACGGTCAGGCCCAGAATGCCCGCGCCCGATCCGCCGTACGCCTCGGGGATGCACAGACCGAGAAGGTCAGCCTTTTTGAACTCGTCAAAAATGTCTTGGGGGTAGAGGCCGGACGTGTCAATCTCTCGAGCTCGTGGCTTTATCTTGTCCTGAGCGAGCCGTCGCACCGTGTCTCGCAGTCCACGAAGTTCCTCGGAGAGTTCAAAGTCCATACCAGTCAAGTTACAGGCAACGGTGTGCCAACATATCTTGGTGGCTTCCTTCGAACGCGCGCACGCGTTGCGCCAACTGACCGAAACAGCCTACGACGTGGTGGTGATCGGCGCGGGAATGACCGGGACCGGCGTCGCGCTCGACGCGGCGTCCAGGGGCCTTAAGGTCGCCCTGCTCGACGCCGGCGACATTGCCTCGGGCACGAGCTCCAAGTCATCCAAGATGGTGCACGGCGGCCTTCGCTACCTGCAGCAAAGGGAGTTCCGCCTGGTGTATGAAAATCTGCGAGAACGCCAACGCCTGCTCGAGAACGCGCCCTTCCTCGTACGTCCGCTGCCCTTTCTCATTCCGCTCTTCGGCAATAACGGCGTGGCGTCGCGGGCGCTCGTGCGCGGCTACGCCACCGCCCTTCGCATCTACGATTTCACGGGCGGTTGGCGCATCGGACATCGATATCGCAAACTCACCAAGGACCAAGCGTTGGCGTTACTGCCCTCGCTCAACGCGGAGCGACTCGTGGCCGGTTTCCTCTACTTCGACGCGCGCGGTGACGACGCTCGCGTGGCCCTGACGCTCGCACGGAGCGCCGCGCTGGACTTTGACGCCGACGTCGCCAATTACGTGCGCGCGCTCGGGATCGACCACGACGGCGACGGACGCGTCACCGGTGTGCGATGCTGCAACGAACTCGAGGAGGCGACCTTCACGGTGACGACGAAAGCCGTCGTCAACGCGACGGGCGTATGGGCCGACGAGGTTTTCTCCATGTCAGAGAACGTCGAGTCGCACCGCATCACACCGGCCAAGGGCGTGCACCTCTCGGTGCCGAGTTCGCGCCTCACCGCCGACGTCGCCGCGGTGCTCAACGTGCCCGGCGATCGACGCAGCATCTTCATTGTTCCCTTCGAAGAGGCGCCGTTCACGTTCATTGGCACTACCGACACGGCGTACGAAGGTTCGCTCGACCGTCCCGAGTGCACCCCCGAGGACGTGGCCTATCTCTTGAACACCGTCAACGCCTCGACCTCGTCGAATCTGACGCCGCGCGACGTCACTGGCGTGTGGGCCGGGCTGCGTCCATTGCTCTCGCGCACGCCGGGCCACGCCATGAGCGAACGAACGGCCGACCTATCGCGCCGCCACCAGGTGACGGACTCCAAGGACGGCGTCATCCACATCACCGGCGGCAAGTGGACGACCTATCGCCAAATGGCCGAGGATACCGTCAACGCGCTGGCGCCGTATATCCCGGGACTGGCAAAAGTGAAGACCAGGGACCTGCGCCTGCACGGCACCAGCGCGTGGCGACCGCACGGCGAACTGGAGACTCACCTCTACCAGCGCTATGGCGCGGAGACATCACGTCTGCTCGCACTCATCGAGCACAACTCCGCGCTGGGCAGCGTTGCCATCGTAGGCCAGCGCTACGTCAACGCTGAGTTCGTGTACGCGGCCCAATCAGAAATGGCCACGTCGCTACTCGATCTCTTGACACGCCGCACTCGGGCGCACCTGCACGACGCGCGGGCCACACTGTCGAGCGCGCCCTCCATCGCCCGCCTCGTAGCCGCCGAGTTGCACTGGAGCGACGTGGAATGCGCGCGCCAGGTCGAGACCTATCGCCAGCTCGTGTACGACGAGTTTGGCGCCGCCGGGCTCGACGTATGAGTCGCTCGTGACGAAGCCGACGATGCCCAATGAGTTCCCCGCCGGTGCGGTCCTCGAGGGTCCGGAACCGAGCCCACCAGCCCTGCTCACCGATCTCGACCACGCGGGCGTCGACTACGACGTCTCGGCGATCGCGCGCGCCGACCACGGCCGCGACTGGTGGCCGCTGATGATCCCCGACGTCGCCGCCGGTCGAGTTGCCCACTGGCCGGGCGTCGTCGTGCACCCGAACTCGACCGAACAGGTGAGCCACGTACTGAAGATCGCCAGTCGCCACGCCACCCCGGTGACGGCCCAGGGCGGCCGTTCCAGCGTCGTGGGCGGGGCCGGTGCACTCGACGGTGCCATTGCCCTTGACCTCACCCGTCTCAATCACGTGCTCGACCTCGATGAGGTTTCCGGGACCGTCAGCGTCGAAGCCGGCACGTTCGGCCCAGAACTGGAGACGTACGTCAACGAACGGGGCTGGACCGTGGGCCACTTCCCCCAGTCCTTCGAC
>PLXU01000194.1:0-5070 GCA_003151555.1 Acidimicrobiaceae bacterium
AAAGAAGAGCGAGGCCACCACGCGGCCCTTCAGCGCCGGGACCTTCTTGATGGCTCGCCGGTTGACCTCCACGAACGACTCGGCGGTATCGAGAATCTCGATGATGGCCTCGCTCGAAAGGTCGTCCAGCGACAACAGGTTCTCTCCGCGAATGGTGTGCATCACGACGGTTCGCGCGTCCCGATCCACACGCCCTCCAGCGTGGCGACGATGGCCTCGGCGCGCGACGTGGGCAGGTTCTTGCCCACGTAGTCGGGCCGTATCGGCAGCTCGCGGTGTCCGCGGTCCACCATGACCGCCAACTGCACCGACTGGGGTCGACCCCAATCCGACAGGGCGTTGAGCGCGGCGCGGATCGTGCGGCCAGTGAAGAGCACGTCATCGACAAGCACCACCGTCCGGTTCGTCAGGTCGTGGCCGATGGCCGTCATGGCCGACTCGGGGACGGGATTCATCGAGAGGTCGTCACGGTAAAAGGACACGTCCAAAAGACCGAGCGGCACGGTGGCGCAGAGCAACTCGCTGAGCGTCGACGCCAGCTTCGTCGCGAAGGGCTCACCTCCGCGTTGCAGTCCGATGACCGAGAGTTGTGCCGACGATTGATTGCGTTCCACGATCTCGTGGGCCATTCGTCTTAGGGCGCGGGCGACGTCGTCGGCCGACAATAGTTGGCTCTTCGCCAAAAACGTCAGGCCGCGTGGTCGCGCCTGACGTTCGTCACTGGTGCTCATATCTCTCCCGCCGTACGGGCCTCACCGGACCCGCTTCACGACTTTCGCTTGCAACTCTAGCAGGGGCAATTAAGAGCGAGCCTTCGGTTTCGTCCAACGCCGTGCTTTTTGTGGCGCACCAACCAATGGTTCACGCCAGCGAAAGAAGGACCCGCGGTGGCGTTGTTACGTAGGTCGTTCCGTCTTCGCCTCCACGTCGCCATCGGGCGTTGGCGGTTTTTGCGACGCCGCTAGTTCGCGCTGATACTCCTGCCAAGCGGACAACATTCCCGAATACTCGGGCGCCATGGTGGGCTTGGCCCTGCGATTCCGGCGAAGGCCCGTCGTGCCTTCGTGCAAGAAATTCCACCACATGTAAATGCCGAAAATTGCGAGCAACGGCCACTCGAACACGTACGCCCAGCTGAGCGAGTTGCCGCCTTCGGCTCGACTGAGTTCAAACCAGAACGCCGCCGTGCACAGACTGAGTCCGACCAGCAACGTGAGGTGCAATTTGATCGCGTCCACACCGGAAAGTCGGCGGGGAACGGATTCGGGCGGCGAATCCTGATCAACGCGAGACACTTCGTGCACGCGATAACCCTACTTCTGCGACACTTGAGCAATAAGCCTGTTCTTAGGAATCACGTGACGAACCACTGCGATGCCACGTTCGTTACGTGGTGCAACGCTGTGCCCGCGCCGTATCGGGGCGACCCAATTCACTAGAGTCGTAAGAGACCAAAGCAGATTGGTGTACCCATGAATACCGAATCGGAGAGCGGTCGAAAGACGTCGACGTCCGCGCGCGGCCAAGGTTCGAGCGACGAGGAAACAGCGCCATCGCCCTTGATTGATCGCGCGGCCGCGCTCCGTGCGGGTCGCACGCCAATATCACCAAAATTCATCTTGTGGATGATTGTGGCCTTCGCCGTGCTCGGACTCGGCGGTGAACTGCTTCAGCACTTCGACGGCAACTTGGGACTGCCCACTTCGGCCACCATTCCATTCACCGACAAGACAACCACCACCGTGCCGGGCAAAACCAAATCGACAGTGCCCATGTCCGAATTCCTTGGACGTCGAGACATCGGCACGGCCGCGGCCCCCGATTTCTCGCTGCAAGACCAAACGGGGCACCAATGGAACCTTGCCAGTGCCAAGGGGAAAGTTGTTGTGCTCGCCTTCTATGACGCGAGTTGCAATGATATCTGTCCCGTGCTTGGAGCCGAAATAAAAAAGGCCCATGACCTGCTCGGATCCAACGCAGGCAAGGTGGACTTCGTCATTGTCAATACCGATCCCAACGGACTGATCGATTCGCCGTCGCCACCCGCGCTCAGCGTGCCGGGTCTGCTCGCCACGCCCGACATCCGATTCGTCAACGGTCCGCTCAAAAGCCTGAACGCCGTGTGGACCCAGTACGGCATCTCGATTCGAGTGGGCGCCGACACCAACGTCGTCACCCATAACAATCTCATGTACTTCATTGATCCCGCCGGACAACTGCGCGTACAGATCGATCCTTTCGCCACCGAAAACTCCGTTGGTGCGGTGAGTCTCGATCCCAACGATATCCAGCGTTTTGCTCGGGGCATCGCACAGGTTGCCGATAGTCTCATAAAGTGACTGACGAAAACTGGGACGAGCCTCAGAGTCCCTACGACCCCGGATCGATGGCGGCCTCGTCCCTAAGTTCGACCGTCGTGATCTGGTACAAGCGCCCGTGGTTTCTCGTGACGCTTGGCATAATCGTGGTACTGGCCGTATCAATCATTTCCGATCTCCCTCGCCATATCACAAAGGCGCAAGATGCGTCCGAACAAAATGATTCAATCCACCAAATCAACACTGATATCGCGCCGTGCGTCTTCGCCGTGACGCAGAGCTTCAGTTTCTACCAAGAAGAGGTGACGGGGAGGCTGTCCGCCGCGAATCGCAAGCACGTGCCAACCCTGTTGGTCGAGGACGAAACGGCCTGCACCTTCGCGAGCGGCGGGGTCTACGACCTGACCAACAACATTCAAATCAATGACACCAAGGCCGGAAAACACATTGATTCAATGCTGAGCGTAATTTTCCTTTGGGTAACGTCGGACGCGGTTCTGGCCATAAAGGACATCCAGTACCTCTTTGCGCACCCCGGTGACTCGACCAAATTGAGAAACCTCACTCAGCAAGAGACACTCCTGGCCAAGGACCGCACTCGTCTATTGCGCGACTTCACCGCCGCCGAAACAATCTTGGGGATCACGCTTAGAAGTCCTAAAATCCCGGCTTTGGCAACGCTCAGAGGTACCTAGCCCCTCCGCGCGATCTCGCACCGAGTTTCGCGATGCCGCCACCGCGTCGTGGGACGACCACGTCAATTCTTGGGCAGGGCGCCGAACATCCTTTCCCGGCGCATGATCCGCACGAGCTCGTCGTCGGGATTCTCCTCTGATTGCAGCCACCGCACGAGATTCCAAAAGACCACCGGCAGGAATGCCGCGGCGGACAACAGCCACATGAACCCCGTGCTCAATTGTTGATCGGCGGCCAACGAAACCCCGGAGCCCGCGACGTGAACAAACGAGGGGTACCACGAACTGCCCGACATCGCGCCAAGGTACGCCATCACCCAGATTGTCCACATCGCGACCGCGGACATCCCGAGTCGAAATGGCCGCGTGGCACCGGGTTTCATCGGCGGCGATTCAATAAGGTCCAACCACAGCAGTACGCCCACACTTATCAAGGCCACAGATTCGATTGGCGCCAACCAGGCGTGCGTGACCACCGCATCCACCACCGGAGCCGTTCGCCAAAAAATGGCCATCGCGCAGAACAGGGTGATCAGCACGTAGGCCTGGCGGTCACCCGAACGACCAAGACGAACGAGCGCCAGGCGGTCGAACCGGCGAGATTGTGTGGGAGGACCGGCGATGCCGTCGGCATCCACCACGTATGTTTCACGCGTGGCCAGCCCGAGGCTGCGCCACGGGGCGCCCGCCACTAAGAACGCCGGGATCGCCACCGCAAAGAGGCAGAATCGAATGGACTCAACGTATTCGTAGCGACGGGCCCATGGCGCGATGGGCGGCACGAGGCACAAAATCCAAAGAACCAATCCCAATACCGCGAGAACAACTCGTACTGCATCACTCCTAGTTCGTGATTGTTCCTCTGGTATCGGCGAAATCACTTGAAATGATGACGCTGGAAGAAGCCCCAGAAGCATACGCCGATAAACACACCGAGCAATACCACCAACGTCTGAACCTGAGCACCAATGTAAATATCAACTGCCTGCATCATCACCAGCCCTTCAACCATTGAACTGCAAAACGTGGCATCTCACGTCGTCGTGAGAAAATTTTGACATAGAAACCTACAAGAGATAGAACATCGCAAAAAAGAGCGCTCCGCTCACCACCACAAATCCCCAGAAATACGTCATCGAGGCAACATTCGCGCGGAACAATTGAGCGGATGGCTCCGTAGTGAGCTCGGCGAACTTGCTTCCAGACTCCTTGTGCATCCGTATGGAACGCGCGACCGCCGTCTCCAGCCAGTACGCCCCGAACACCAAGGTCATGATGTTGATGACCGCCCAGCCAATGAAGGTCGACGCGTAGCCGCTCGATCCGGGGTTAAAGGGTACCGCAGTGAACTCCCAGACTTGCAGGAACAGCGCCAGCAATGACGCGGCCAATCCGATCCACACGGCGACCTGCCAGTCGAGCACCTCGCCCTTGCGAAGGCGCCACTGGCCAAATATCACCACCAATGCCGTCAGGACTTCGAGCGTGTAAATCGTCCAACCATAGGCCGTCGGCGCCGTGATGTTATTCGGGCGCCACAACTGTCCGTTGTTGCTCGAGCGCAAGTAGAAGTACGCGAACGCCTCCGACGCGAGCACGAACGTGTACATGCCAATTGCGAGTCGTCCACCGGTCCACGTCGAGCCGATTTGGGCGCGTAACTCGAACTCCCGTTCTTCGGGGGTATCGCTGAAACCCTTCGATTTGTCTGTCGTATCTGACATGCCTGGCCCCCTACTCGTGACTGGCCGACGCCGGGTCGTTGCCGTATGCCGAACCACTGGAACTAACCGGGGCCGTGCCAAAGTCAGCCAGCGGCGTTGCCCCCACTTCGCTGTAGTGGTACGGGTCAGTCAGAATCACTGGAATGCGATCAAAGTTGTGCGGCGGAACCGGTGTGGCTGTCTGCCACTCCAGCCCGAGCGAATCCCAGGGATTCGCGGGAGCCTTCACTGGATTGATCCACATTGAATACAGCAGGTTGAACAAGAAGATCAGGAACGAGAGGCCGAGCAAGAAGGCGCTGACCGAGGAGAAATCGTTGAGCGCCTGCAGGT
>PLXU01000194.1:5095-5347 GCA_003151555.1 Acidimicrobiaceae bacterium
ACCGTCACGTCCACCGGCACGTCAGACAAGAAGACTCCCGTGATGCCGCCGATTAGGAAGTTAAAGAACACCGCCATCACGAAGAGCATTGGAATCTCGAAACGAATCTTCGCTTTATAAAGCGTCCCCATCCCTACTAAGAAGATGAAGCCCGTAGGTATCGATATCAACTCGGTAGTGAGCATGAAGAGCGGGCGCATATCAGGGTCGATTCCACTCTGGAACAAGTGGTGCTGCCACACGAAGAACGAC
>PLXU01000105.1 GCA_003151555.1 Acidimicrobiaceae bacterium
AAGCCGTAGCCGGGGTGCACCGCGTCGGCGCCGCTGCGGTTGATGACGTCGAGAATGGCCTCGGTGTTGAGATAACTCTCAGCGGCACTCTGGCCGCCCAACGAGTACGCCTCGTCGGCCAGTCGAACGTGAAGGGCGTTGCGGTCGAGTTCGGAGTAGACGGCCACCGTCGAAATGCCCATCTCGCGACACGTGCGCATGATGCGCACCGCGATCTCGCCTCGGTTGGCGATCAGGACTTTCTTTAACACTCGAACCTCCGTTGCCGGCCTGTCTTTTTCTACCACTGGTCACTGAAACTCTAATCTTGCTGGGTGGACCAAATGATTTGGAGAGTTGAGCATTTCAGAGAAATCGACTCGACCAATTCTTGGCTGGCCGCACATGCCAGCGGCGGTGCGAGCGAGGGCCTCGTGGCCCTGGCCGACTTTCAATCGGCCGGTCGCGGCCGGCTCGATCGCCAGTGGCGAGCCCCGGCGCGATCGGCGCTGCTCTGTTCAATCCTGTTGCGACCCAAGGTCGATGTCGACCAATTGCAGTTGGTGATCGCCGCGGTCGCGTTGTCGGCCCGCTCGACTTTGGTGCGACTCTGCGGACTTCGACCGCAGCTTAAGTGGCCGAATGACCTCGTGGTGGGCGACAACAAATTGGCCGGCGTGCTGGGCGAGGTGGTGACGACCAGCGAGGGCCTCGCCATGGTGGTGGGCCTCGGCATCAATTTGACGCAGCGACCGGAGGACCTTCCTTCAACGTGTGTGCTCGACGAGACGGGCATCACGCTCAGCGCGCGTGGACTGCTCGACATCCTCTTAGAAGAACTCGAGGGCCGCTACGCGCAACTGGACTCGCTGGACGGTCGCGCGGTGTTGCGCGCGCAGTACGAGAAGGCCCTCGTCACGCTGGGCCAACGCGTGCGGATTGAACGACTCAACGACGTCGTGGTGGGCGAGGCCCGCGGCATTGACGGCGGCGGGCGACTGATCGTGGACGTCGACGGACTGGAAATGATTCTTTCGACCGGCGACGTGGTGCACCTGCGTCCGGAGTTGGGCGCGTCGGCGTGAGGGCGACTCGCGTGCTGGTCACCGGTGCGGCCGGACAGGTGGGCGTGGATCTCGTGGACACCCTGGCCGGCGTCACGCCGTTGGGCGGGGACGACGGTTTTCAGCCCGACGGACACCGCGTCGAGCACGACGAATTTGAGGTGCTGGGCCTCACCCGTCGCGATCTCGACGTCACTGATCGTGACGCGCTGATTCGCGCCGTGACCGCCAGCCGTCCCGACGTCATTGTCAACCTGGCGGCCTACACGGCGGTCGACCGGGCCGAGACGCAGGTCGACGCCTGTAACGCAGTGAACGCGACGGCGGTGGCGTCGTGGTCCCAGGCGGCCACTGACGTGGGTGCTCACCTGATCACCATCTCAACCGATTACGTCTTTGACGGCGCCAAGGGCGCCGCCTACGTTGAAGACGACGTGACGAATCCGCTCAACGTCTACGGCGCGTCCAAACGGGCCGGCGAGGTGAGTTGCTCGGATCTCGACACCATCGTGCGCACCTCGTGGGTGATGGGGGTGCGGGGCAAGAACGTCGTCCACGTCATCGCCGAGCGGGCCCGGGCCGGTGAACGCGTGCGTTTCGTTGACGATCAGATGGGCACGGTAACGTTGGCCAGTGACCTCGCGCGAGCGCTCGTGACGCTGGTGCGGACCCGTCCGGGCGGCGTGTGGCACGTGGCCAACACCGGTGCCACCACGTGGTTCGAGATTGCCCAGTTCACCGGTCGCTCACTGGGACGCGACGACGACTTCGCCACGCCCATCAGCACTGACGAGCTTGACCCGGCGCCGTTGGCCACGCGGCCCACGCGCAGCGACCTCGGCAACCAAAAGTGGGTGGGCCACGACTGGCAGGCACTGCCCGCGTGGCGCTCCGGTGTCGAACGGCTGTTAATCGGTCGACCCCCGCAGGGGCCGTCGCGCCCGTGAGTGACGTCACGTCCTGCGTGGCCGCCGTCGTGGTGGACTACCACGCCGGACCGGCACTCAGCGGATGCATTGACTCCCTGCACGCTAACTTGGTCACCAACATCGTGGTGGTCGAAAACGGCCTGGCCGGCTCGTCGCCGCCGGCCCTGGGTGCGCGCGACGTGGTGCTCGTCGAGCCCGGTCAGAACCTCGGTTACGGACGGGGCGTCAATCGCGGAGCCGCCGCGGCCGCGCCGTCGACTTATCTCCTGATCGCCAACCCCGACCTGGTGATCCACGAGGGCGCGGTGGCGGCGATGGTGGACTATTTAGAGGCCCACGACCGCGTAGCCGTGGTCGGTCCTCAGATTCAGCGGCCCGACGGGTCTATCTATCCCTCACATCGAGTTTTTCCCAATCTCTGGTTGGCGGGAGCGCACGCGTTGCTGGAGTCGCCCTGGCCCAAGAACCCCGCCACCCGCATCTACCGATCCCCGCGACCCGACGGCACCGTGGACTGGGTCTCGGGCGCCTGCTTCATGATCCGGCGCGACGTCTTCGAAGAGATCGGTGGTTTCGACGAGCGCTACTTCATGTTCGCCGAGGACATGGCGCTGTGTTGGCAGGTTGGTGAGCACGGCTACCGCGTCGCGGGCGTGCCGGGCGCGGTGGTGACGCACATCGAGGGGCTCTCTCGCCAGCGCGCGTCGCGCGTCATGGTCATTGCCCACCACAAGAGCGCGCTGCGTTTTGAGTTGCAGACGGCCCGCGGCGTGCGCCGTCTGCTGGTGCCCCTGGCCACGCTGGTTCTGGGTCTGCGGCTCTTTCTGGCCCTGCTGGTTCGACCGAAGGTGAAGGACGAAGAGGTCTAGAATGTTGCCTAGGGCTGTGAGTGGTTCTGTGGTTGAAAGTCGATGCCAGTCGCGGGCGAAACGACCCACGTAAGGCGTCTTATTGATGCTGAGCATGGCGCGGTTTAGAAGTAAGTCCTGCC
>PLXU01000149.1:0-4688 GCA_003151555.1 Acidimicrobiaceae bacterium
GCTACAACACCGCCGGTGGCTCGACCGCCCCGGCCAGTGGCAGCGGCGCCAACGGGACCTCGATCCTCTTGGCCGCGGCCCCCACGAAGTCCAACTTCAGCTTCGCGGGCTGGAACGACGGCACGACCACCTACGGCGCCGGCGTGAGCTACCTGCTCAACAGCGCCGGCACCGCCATTGTCTTCACCGCCCAGTGGACGCCCATCTCGACCGTGACGATCACGGTGATCTACCCGGTCAACGGAAGCGACTTTGGGACCAACTGGTCGGGCGCGGTCACTGGCACGGCCTCAGTCACGGGCGGCAAGACCATTTCCTCGGTGAAGGTCGCGATCGAGAACACGACGACGAGAATGTGGTGGAACGGAACCTCCTTTAGTGCCACCAGCCAGATCTTCGAGCCTGCTACCGGCACCACCAGCTGGAGCCGCGCTCTCCCGGCCTCGGACCTCGTCTCGGGGGACGCCTACTCGGTTATCGCGCGGGCCACCGACTTGGGTGGCGACGTTGGCACCTCGAGCGCGGTCGCCTTCAGCTATGCAGTCACGACAACACCCATCGCCACGACCACGAGTTTGTCGATTTGGCCGCCCGTCGTCCCTTACGGATTCGAGCGCGTCGAGACCTTCATCGTCACGGTCACGGGGACCAAGGGAATCCCGCCCAGCGGAACGGTGACGATCAAGTCGGGCTCGGCCACGCTGTGTTCGACGTCGAACTTCTTCGCGTTACCTTCCGGCTCGATCATTGCCACCTGCACCCTCTCCAATCTCCAGTTGCCGGTGGGCAGCTATTCGGTCACCGCTGTCTATAGCGGCAACTCGCACTACGCCGGATCGACGTCCGGTGTCAAGGTACTTCGCGTGACCAAGGACTGGACTCGCGTCAAGGTGTCGGTGAGCACGACGAGTGTCAACTTTGGCAATGAGTCCTCGGTGACGTTCACTACGACGGTGAGTACCGGCAATGGTGAGCCAGTACCCAACGGGGAGAGTGTGAGCGTCCATGTCGGTTCGGTCTCGTGCACCGCCGTGCTCCACGGCGGCACGGGTACCTGCACGATCGCCAACAGCGCCCTGCCACCGGGTAAGTATCTGATCTCAACCACTTACGGCGGTGATGACAACCTGAGTGGTGATTCGAGCAGTTCCTGGCTCTCCATTGTTGTGAAGCACGGGAACTCGCACGTCGCATGAGAGTCCAGTCGACGTAGGTCAAATGAGGGCATCAAAGTCAACGGCCTCGGATCACTCAGGGCCAGGCGGTTAGCCCAGGTGATGACATCGCATGGACGACAGTACCGGCCGCGTGTCCGAAGAGGGAGTGGTGAAGGAAAGTTGAGGTGGCGCTCGTTGAACTCACCGACAGACTTGAAGACGAAGAACAGGACGAGGTCGTCCTCGGTCCAGAGGCAGTCCTGAAGGTGGACCGATGGGGTTGTCGTTGGTGGTGCTCCTCACGATCAGGAGTATTTCCGCCGAGAATTGCGCTGCGCGCGCGCCCCACTAACCAAGTTCAGAATCGGCCAGAACCGACCTTAAACGGGTCGATTTCCGTTATTCGTGGGTCTCACTATATTGGAAAGAACCGTTGATGAGGAGATTTGTGAGCCACTCCAATACTTACACGATTTTTGAAGGAACCAGTGAGATCCAACGTTTGATCATCTCACGGGCCATCTCGGGCGTGCACATTCGTTGAGGAATAGTGCGATGGGCCGTCGGCGAGCAGATCCGAGGATCGCCCCAAACACGATCAGATTAGGGGCGCAGCATCAGGCGCGGTAGGTCATCGCAATGTGCACGCCTTGGTCAATTGCCTCGTAGCACGAATCGCCACGATCCGCGTGCGGGTTGACGTCGGGCCTTCGACGCCAAATCGGACCGACTGGCGGATCGTCAGTGACTAGACATGGGCCTGCTCCGTTAGCCTTCGAGGAAGTACAAATAGTCCTAAAGTCCCTGGATTGCAAATTTGTAAGGGGGAGTTATGTTCGAACGTTTTACCGATCGCGCGCGAAGAGTACTGGTACTCGCCCAGGAAGAGGCGCGAGAACTGGCCTCCGGTATCATCGGCACCGAACATTTACTGCTGGGCTTGATTCGTGAGCGTGAAGGAGTCGCCGCCAAAGTGTTGGACACTTTGGGAGTGACTTACGAATTGGTCCGCGAGAAGGTAGAAGGGACTATCGACACGAATAAGGAACCGTCATCGGCCTCACCTCCGTTCACGGCGCGTGTGAAGAAGGTTCTGGAATTCTCGTTGCGTGAATCCCAACAACTTGGTCACAACTACGTCGGCACCGAGCACCTCTTACTAGGACTGGTGCGAGAAGGAAACGGTGTGGCCGCGAAGATTCTCGACGACCTCGGCGCCGACATGGCGCGCGTGAGAACCCAGGTGGTCGAAAAGATCTCGGGTCAAGTTGGCAACGATTCTGCATCGCACAACGTCCTAGAGGAACTCGAAATGGACGGAGTGCGCTTCACCTCTTTAGTTCGCAAATTCGGAATAAGCCTGCGTCCCGACCTTGACCTCGCCACGAGAAATACCTACACCAAGAAGATCGCAAATGAACTTCTTGACGAACTGCGTCAGCGCTGGGCGGATGCGGTGGTTCCTCCTTCGCCCACTCCCGAGCCTTAGGCTAGAGACCCTCGTTTCAAACTGGTATCAAGTTGGGTGTGAGGTTGAATTGATCACCTCGCGTCAAACTCCAGCGGCTTTAAAGAAGTTAGTCTCCAGTGAAGGGTTGCAGTCCTGGGGCGTGGGCCACCGGCACCAGCAAAATCGGCCCGGATGAAAAGACCGTGAATAGGTCGATTTTCTACTCTGGTAAAGCCATCGCATAGATCGACACAAGGCTGGAACCCATCCCCTTGAGACGGTCGTTCGTCATTGATGTGACGTCTAACTCGCGCCCTGATTTCAGCGCCACAACTGGGTGACCATTTGGCCACAATTGCCATCGGCTATCGGCGACGTGCTTGAGGATCACATTGCCCAAATAGATACCTACTTCGTTGCCTAGGTCCACGCGCTCATGATGGCCCGGATCGGCGTTCCAATCATCAAGGTGCGCGTCCAGGACTTCAAGACCCGCCAAGTCATCAGTTAGATCAATACCGTGCTCGAGCGACCATTGACGAAGCCGATCACTGTCTGACAGGGGACCAGCCACCATGTCCGAACCACGCGAATCAGCAGAGGTGAAGACAGCAACTCCACGTGCTATCCCATGCTTTGGCTCCATCCATCTGCGACGGAATCTGAGTCTCACTACCCACCACCCTCTCGCGAATCGATTGATCTTTACAGAGTATTCGGCATGCTCTCATTGAATCGAACGTTGAAGAGGATGGGTTATCGGCGCGATTCGAGTCTCCAGTGCAGGGTTACATTCTTGCCACGTCGGGCCTCCGACACCAAAGTCTTGCTACCAGCAGTCGAGCCGACCTCTTCAAGGGTGACCAGAAATGGCAGTGCACTCGCTACCTGAACGGTCAATCGGCGGGAAGGAACGAACCGAATCGACGAGATCCTCGACGAGGAATCGACGCTCGGCTCGTCCCTTAGGGACTCGAGATCCGTTTGGTAAGCAGTGGCGCATCTTGATCGAACCTGTCGATGGTCCGTTCGATCGCATAATGCTTTCGCTCCACTTCATCGATCTCACCTAGGGACGTCGTCCGAAGCGTCGTGATGCGACTGGTCTCGTCGGTGACGGCGTCCCGTCCAGTCTCTTGTGAGTAATGGGGGTTGAGGGGCTTGCCCTCACTGAGATCCAACGAGGAGATCGTCGTCGCGTTTACGAAGCCCTTGCGCGGAATCCTCGACCTGTGACGCGGCGGCGAGAACCAGACCATCGTGACCTAGCGGTTCTACGAGGCGGTCGCGCTGTTGACAAGCGAGAGGAAGTCCTCATCCTCCTGGGCAGTATGCAGCTTCAAGATTGCGTGGAGACCGTACAGTATGGCGCGAAGCTCGGTAATATCCGCGTCATCGACCCCATCCGGTTCGATGTCTTCGAGCAATTGGCCGAGCATGCGGATCTGGTGCTTGATCTCAACGTGGGCCCGGCTCATCGTGGCGGCGAGGCTCCGCTGGCCCGTGATTCGACCCAGCTCCGGATAGAGTTCGCGCTCTTCAGCCTGCTCGTGGGGCAGGACCTCGGTGATAAGCACTTCATACTCGTGAGCTACCGCGGCGAGGGCCGATCGGGCGTCCATGGAGCCCAGCAGGTCGGCTACCTCGCGCAGCTCCGCGATGTCTGCGCGTATCGAGACGTGCTCCTCCCAGAATCTTTTCGTGAGCGCGGCATCCTCGTCGCTCAGGCGGACGCGATACGGTGTGTCGCGCAGTGCTCTCAGCGCATTAAGGATCGCCGCTACGTCGATCACTTCCTGGAGCACTGCGCCGTCGACCGCTGGCAGCAGCCCCGCCGCCGCGGCAGTCATGGCCACCAGCGACATCGCCATACCCGCAATTACGCTCTGGCGCGCGATGCGAACCGTGCGCTTGGCGAGCGAGATTGCCTCGCCCAGGCGATCGATGGCGTCGATCGTCAGCACGACGTCCGCCGCTTCAGTCGCCGCTGTCGAGCCTCTGGTACCCATCGCGACGCCGACGTCGGCCAGAGCGAGTGCGGGTGCGTCGTTGATGCCGTCGCCGATCATGATGGTCGGTGC
>PLXU01000149.1:4710-5226 GCA_003151555.1 Acidimicrobiaceae bacterium
AGGATCCTCGAAAACGAGGACGCCGGCGGGCTCGCCGTCCAGGGAGACGAGGACGGTGAGCGAGCCGTCCAGGCGGGCGCGCCGCAGCGCGGACTTGGCCCACGCCGGCGTACCGTGGACACCGGTCCACGTGGCGTGCCCGACTGAGACCCGACGGCCCGCCACCGTGCCGGAAATCCCTTCTCCGAGTACCTCGCTCACGTCGCGAGGAATGACGAGGGCCAACCCCTTTTCTAGAGCCGCCTGGACGATCGCGCTCGCGAGCACGTGGGGTGACACTTGGTCCAGCGACGCGGCCGCACTGAGGATCTCGTCAGGACCGAGGGCTCCCGCGGTGACGATGTCCACCACCCTCGGCCTGCCCTGGGTCAAGGTGCCGGTCTTGTCCATCAACACGGTGGTGCATTGGGCAAGGCGTTCGAAAACCGCGCCGCCCTTGACCACGATGCCCCGTCGTGCGGCGCGCGAGAGCCCAGAAACGAATGCCGCGGGCGCCGCGAGTATGAGGGGGCACGG
>PLXU01000154.1 GCA_003151555.1 Acidimicrobiaceae bacterium
ACGGCTTCACCGGCAACGTCGCGCTAAAGACCCTCGAGGGCGGGCTCAAGTTCATCTTCGCCGCCGTACTCGAGGTCATCAACACCAATGAGGCCACCCGGGCCGCCGGCGACGTGCTCTTTGGGCAATTGTTGCCCCTGGCCAGTCAATTGACGCCGGAAAACCAGGGCGGCGCCATGTTGCTTGGCCTCAACGGGATCTGCGTGATAAGTCACGGATCGTCCAACGCCACGGCGATCATGAACGCGCTGCGCGTGGCCGCCGAGGCGGACCGCGCCGGCGTGGTGGAGAAACTTCGCACGACCATTCGACCTGATCACGAATAGTAACGAGTCGGTCATGGGTCGTTGCTCGGTAGTGTAGAGCAGCAACAAAAAGGAGTGGTCATGACCGCTGACGCTGGAACTTCCTCACCGCTCGACCGGGCCGCCATCCTGGCGATTGTCCGAGAGCAACTGGGCGAAATACTCGAAAAAAGCCCCGATGACATCGCCGAAGACGTGCCATTTAGCGATATTGGGGCCGATTCGCTCGCCCTAATTGAACTGGTCGAGGCGCTCGAAGAGAACTTATCGGCCTACGTGGCCGGCTTTCACATTGACGACGAGGACCTCGAAGGGCTGTTGTCGGTGCACGACGCCGTCGAGTACGTGCTTGTCAAGCTGCAGGCTGCGTAACGAGGTTCGTGAGCCTGTTGCTCTCACCCCTTACTGCATTAGCGGAGCGATTGGGAGTGTCTCCCGAGAGTGAGTTATTAGCGTTGGCCGTCACTCACTCGAGCTACGCCGCCGAGCACGATTGTCGCTCCAACGAACGCCTCGAGTTCTTGGGTGACGCGGTCGTGGACCTGGCCGTGGCCGACCTCATCGTCAACGAGTACCCCGAACTGGACGAGGGATCCGGCTCGTTGGTGCGATCGCGGGTGGTCAACGAGGCGTCCCTCGCTCGCGCGGCCCAACGCCTCAACCTCGGTGACTTCATCCGCATCGGTCGCGGCGAGGTGAAGTCGCACGGTCTCGAGCGCCCCTCGCTGCTGGCCGACGCCTTCGAGGCGGTCGTCGCGGCGCTCTACTTGGAGCGCGGCTTTGACGCGGCCAAGACCTTCGTGCAGGTGTCGCTCGGCGAGGACGTGGCGTCGGCGGCCCTCAGTCCCGACGACGTCGATCCCAAGACGAGACTGCGAAAATGGTCCGAGGCCGGCGGGCGTGGCGTGCCGGTCTACGACGTCACCTCCGACGGCCCCGCGCACGAAATGTCCTTCGAGGCAACCGTCTCGATCGCGGGCCAGTTGCGCGGCACCGGAAAGGGCAAGTCCAAGAAGATCGCCGAGACCCAGGCCGCGCTGGCCGCGTGGGAACGGCGCCGTGATGCCTGAACTACCCGAAGTCGAGACGGTGCGAGCGTCGCTTGCCCGCGACCTCATTGGCAAGAAGGTGAAATCGGCCGCGGTCACCAACGGACGGGTCGTGCGTCGTCACAAGACGGCCAAGGAGTTCCGAATGGCCATCGAGGGCCACACCATTAAGTCGGCCCAACGCCTCGGCAAGAACCTCATTTTTGGCCTAGAGAACGGTACCCACCTGGTGGTGCACCTGGGCATGAGCGGCCAGCTGCTGCGGGCCAAGGGTCCCAAGGACCTCAAGCCCAAGCACACCCACGTGGTCTTTAGCTTCGTCCAGGGCGGTGAACTGCGCTACGTCGATCCACGAACCTTCGGCGAGCTCTACGTCTCGACGCCGCCGACCGACCCCAGCGAGGTCGAGATCTCGAAGTTCGCCCGACTCTCCATCGGCGGCGACGGTCTGGGACTGCGCCGCGAGATCCCCGAACTGGCCCACCTGGGCATCGACCCCTTCGAGGACCAGATTGGCTGGGACCGATTCGCCGCCATCCTGCGCAGCCGCTCCACCTCGTTAAAGGTGGTCCTGACCGACCAGGACATCATCGCTGGACTGGGCAACATCTACGCCGACGAGACCCTCTTCGCCTCCGGCCTGCGCTACGACCGGTCGGCCGAGACGCTCTCGACCATCGAGATCCGCCGCCTGCACCGGGCCATCACCGAGATCTTGACCAACGCCATCAAGCACGGCGGTACCACGCTGGACGACGAGCAGTTCGTCGACCCCGACGGCAAGCCCGGGTCCTATCAGCAGTACCTTCAGGTCTACGGGCGCGAGGGCCAGCCCTGCCTACAGTGCCGACTGCCCATCTCGCGCGTCATGGTGCGCCAGCGCTCGACATTCTTTTGTGAGAAGTGTCAGAGCTAGCGCCCAGAAAGGGCGCGGAAGGTGGTGATGGGTCAGTTTGAAAACGGTGAGTTGCAAAATGAACTGACCACCTTGCTTGCGAGGCCCCAGTAGCCGATGTGACAGCTCTCTCGTAGCTTGACGTCGTGTCCAAAGTGTCGCCCAAGAGATGTCGCACCTATCGCTATCGTCTGCACCCGACGGTGCATCAATCCCAAGCCCTCACCAGTCAACTGCACTACCAGTGCGAGCTCTACAACGCCGCGCTCGAGGAGCGCAAGGGGGCGTGGAACTGGGAGAAACGACCAGTCACCTATTTCAACCAGTGCAAGACGCTGACTGGCCTCAGCGACGTTCGCCCCGAGGTGATCTCGTCAGGGGTCACCCTCTGTCGAGGGACCCTCAAGCGCCTCGATCGAGCCTTCGCCGGTTTCTATCGTCGTGTGGGGACGGGCGAGAACCCTGGCTTCCCCCGATTCAAGTCGGCCTGTCGTTGGGACTCTCTGCAATGGGAGGACAAGGGTGGCTGGACCGTGAAAGGGGCGGAGCGACGCCTTCGGCTGAAGGGCATCGGCGAGGTGAAGATGAACTACTACCGTCCCTTTGCTGGCGTGCCTAAGGTCATTACTGTCAAGCGCGAGGGGACCAAGTGGTGGGTCAGCGTGCGTTGCGTGGACGTGCCCGCATTGCCGCTCGCACCCACCGGTCAAGAGGTGGGCGTTGATCTCGGCGTGATCAATCTCGTCGCCCTCAGTGACGGTGAGCTCATTGAAGGCAGTCGCTTCACTGCCCGCTCAAGCAAGCGACTGGCAGACGCGCAACGCAGACTCGCGAATAAGCAACCTGGATCCAATCGTCGGAGACGTCAGGTTGAAGAGGTAGCGCGACTGCACCGTCGGGTGAAACAGCAGCGATTGAACGCCGCGCACCAGTTGAGCCGTCGACTGGTGAATGAGTTCGACCTCATTGTCTTAGAGGACCTCAAGATCACGCCCATGATGGCTCGACCACGGTTGAAGCCCAATCCCGAGACTCCGGGTAACTTCTTAGTAAACGGGGCGGCGAAGAAGACTGTACTTAATGGTTCCATCCACGACGCGGGGTGGGGGCAATTACGATCACTGCTCTCCTACAAGGCCGAAAGTGCCGGTAGGACAGTGGTGGTTGTGAATCCCCGCCATACCTCGTCAACGTGCGCTCTTTGCGGCCACGTCGACAAGAAAAACCGCGTCACCCAGGCCGTATTTCGATGTTGTTCGTGTGGTCACGAGGACCACGCCGACTCGAACGCGGCTGTGAACATCTTGCGGGCTGGTAGAGCCCGGCTGGCTTCGGCCAGCGTCGGGCCGAACTGACCCACTACCGGAAGGTTGGTAGCGTCTACCCGTGTTTCTTAAGCGATTAACCATGAAGGGCTTCAAGTCCTTCGCCGACCACACCATCTTGGAGTTTGAGCCCGGCGTGACCGCGGTGGTCGGTCCCAACGGCTCGGGTAAGTCGACCTTGGCCCACGC
>PLXU01000177.1 GCA_003151555.1 Acidimicrobiaceae bacterium
TGCCCGCGGTGCTCTCGGTCGAAGTTCAAACATTGGCATGATCCGGGTCGTGCTCCCGGCCCATCTAAAGACGTTGACCCATGTCCACGGCGAGATTGAGTTAGAGGTCGTGGGTGAGCCAACCCAGCAATCGGTGATCGACGCTCTGGAATCGCGCTACCCGGTGCTGCTGGGAACCATTCGCGACCCCGCCACCCAAAGGCGCCGCCCGTTCATCCGTTTCTTCGCGTGCGAAGAGGACCTATCGCACGAAGCGCCCGATGCTCCGCTGCCGCCCGCCGTGGTGGCCGGCTCCGAGCCATATTTCGTGGTGGGTGCGATGGCGGGCGGTTAGGCGCCTTACGAGTTGGTGGCGACCGATCCGCGCGAGGACTGTGACTGAGGGCTTCGACGCCACTGGACCACGATGAGCGTCACGCCCGCCAGCGCCAATACGATGCCCGCGATTTGCACGCCGATCGACCCACTATGCGAACGCTGCCCCAACAAGAGTCGTTCATCGAGGGCGCGCACGAGACCCCACACGATCATCCCCGCGCCGCTCAGCACGCCGGCGCGCCTCGATAGCCGTTGACGTTGCAGACCGAGCAACGCGAGCCATAAAAACCCGTCTTCGAGTCCCTGGATCAGCGGCACCGGCACGCGCTTGCCGGCCTGACCGGAATAGGTAAGTCCGAACCACTGGTGCGTGAGGTGACCGCCGCCGTCGACCATGAACTGGGGGCCGAGCANNACGGGAATGGCGAGCGCGAGGCCGCCGAAACTGGCCAGACCGCCCTGCCACAGTTCGATCCAACGAACGGGGTGAGCGGAGTAGTAACTCCAGTTGGTCGCGATGTGGGCGAGGCGCGCGCCGACGAGTCCGCTGACAATCATTGCGGCGGCGAAGCGACCGAAGGGCTCTACGTCGAAACCCGCGCGCTCGAGGCGCCTGCGTGCGTAGAGGAAGCAGACGTACGTGGCGATCGCCAGTCCAAAACCGTAGATATGAAAGACCAGCGGACCGACGTGAAACGAAGTGGGAAAGGCTGACACCTAGCCCCGCGGTCGACCCAGACCGGCGAAGCCGTAGCCGAGGCGAACCGGCGTGATGTGGACCACTTCACCCGCCTCGGGCGCTTCGATCATTTCGCCGTGGCCGACGTACATCGCCACGTGTTGGTCGCCGTTGTAGCCGTAGAAGAGGAGGTCACCCGGTTGGATGTTCCACAGGGGCACGCGCGCGGTGTCTTGGTACTGCGCGCCGGAGTAGTGGGGGAAGTCGATGCCGGCCGCCTGGTAGGCCAACATGACGAGACCGGAACAGTCGACCCCGTGTCGTGACGCGCCGCCCCAGACGTAGGGCACTCCGAGGTAACTCTCGGCCGCGTCAATGGCGATGTTGGCTCTGGAGTCCGGCGGGGGCGCGGGGTATTGGCCGCTGCCCGGGTGCGCGTTGGCCAGGGTGCCCGCATTCTTGGCCGCGGCGGCCGCTTCGGCGGCGGCGAGGAAGTTGGCGATCTGGCCCTTCACCTGACCAAGGGTTCGCCTGAGGTTCGCCTGGAGCAATTTCGCCTCGTGGAAGGACTTGGCGGCGACCCGGGCGGCGTAGGCCGCCTGGGCGTCTTCGTGCCGCAGGATGCTGCGCTCCTGGGTTAGTTCGATCCGGTAGGTCTTGAGCCCGGCCAGCGTCATGCCGACGTTGCCCTCGGCCAACTGGTTGTAGACGTTGGTGGCCTCCACCTTGGCCGCGCTGGAGCTGAAGAGGGGGTTATTGGCCAGGGCCTCGCCGTTGGTCACGTAGGCAAATATGGCGTCGTTGCGCAACTGGGTGTTGCCCTCGGCGACTTTCTTCTTGATCGTGGCCACGAAGGCCTTGGTGTTCGTGATTTGGTTCTCGATGTGGTCGAGTTTGATCTTGACTTCGTCGTACTTCTGACCCAGGGCGTCGACGCGCGCGTTGATCCGGTTGATCTGGCCGTAGAGCACCGAGGCCTTGGTCCTGTCGTTGGAGATGTTCGACGCCGCCGCGGGTCGCGTCGAGGTGGCCACAGTGCTCAAGCACACGGCGAGCCCGGCCAAAATCGAACACGCCCAACGGAACGGCTTAAGCTCCCTTGCTGGCCAGAGCGTCGATGGGCGCTCGAAGCGCTCGACGTCAGTCACGGGTCAAGGCTACCGGTTCGAGGGCACGAGTGACTAATGAAAGCAGGTAACAACTCTTAAAACTCCTGGTCAAATTGGCTCACTAGTGGAATCTGCGTCATGGCGCCGGCATCAACCGGTGTGCAGCCCACGCGTGAATAGGCTGACCGGCATGTCAGAACGTTCACGCACGCTTCCACGTCGGTCCTGTCTTTCCACCCCCGGGTCCTCGGACCGGTTCCTCGCCAAGGCGGCGGGCGCCACCGCCGACATGACCTTCTTGGATTTGGAGGACTCGGTGGCGCCCAACGAGAAGGTGTCGGCCCGTGCCAAGGTGGTCAACGCCATCCGCACCCAGGAGTGGGACGACCGAGTGCTGTGCGTGCGGGTTAACGCCTGGGATACGCGCTGGACCTATGAAGACGTTATCGAGGTGGTCGGCCACGCCGGCACCCGACTCGACGAGGTCATGCTGCCCAAGGTGCAGTGCGCCGCGGACGTCGTGGCGCTGGATCTGCTACTCACCCAGGTCGAGAAGAACGCTGGTCTGCCGGTGGGCCACGTCGGCATCGAGGCCCAGATTGAGACCGCCCGCGGGCTCATCAACGTCGACGACATCTGCGCCGCCTCGCCGCGCCTCGAGGCCATCATCTTTGGGCCGGCCGACTTCGCCGCCTCGATCGAGATGCCGGTGCTGACCGGAGGGGTGGCCATCCCTGAGTACCCGGGCGACCATTTCAACTACGTTTTCTCCAGGATCCTCATGGCCGGTCGAGCTAATGGTCTCCAGGTTATCGACGGCCCATTCCTTAAAGTTCGCGAGCTCGACGCGTTGCGCGACTTCGCGTTGAGGACGAGAATGCTGGGGTACGACGGCAAGTGGGCGCTCACGCCGGACCAGGCGTTGGTGCTCAATGAGGTGTACTCACCCACGCAAGAACAGTTCGACCGGGCCTTCGACATCCTCGAGGCGTACCGTGTGGCGACCGAGGAAAATAACACCGGGGCGGTCATGTTTGGCGACGAGATGATCGACGAGGCCTCGCGCAAGATGGCGACGAAATTCCTCTCGCGCGGCGCCCGGGCCGGACTGAGTCGCTCGCAAGAATAAATCCCTTATTAGGAGATGTTCCTAGTATGGTGGCCGCATGGCGGCTATCACGACTGAACCGACCGCACTGAGGCAGCGAGTGCGCGCCTCCTTTTCGCCCCGCGAGTGGCGATCGATGTACGGGATGTTCGGCTTCATCGTCGCACTTCACGTCGCTGGCTTTACGCTGCTGATTATCGCCTCGAGCCAACGCTACGGCGTCGGGTCCGGCAAGGTCCTCGGCATCGGCACCGGCATCCTGGCCTACTCGCTGGGCATGCGCCACGCCTTCGACGCCGACCACATCGCGGCGATTGATAACACCACGCGAAAATTCATGTCCGAGGGCAAGCGTCCGATGTCGGTCGGATTCTTCTTTTCGCTGGGCCACTCGTCGGTGGTGGTGGCCCTCACGGTCTTGCTGGGGCTCGGCGCGAAGGCCCTCGGCTCGCAAGTGCGCAACAACAACTCCTCGTTGCACCATTACGGGGGATTGGTGGGCACGCTCGTATCGGGCGGCTTCCTCTACCTGATCGCCACCTTGAACCTGGTGATCCTGTGGGGGATCGTGCGACTCTTTGTTCAAATGCGCCAGGGCCGCTTCAACGACGCCGAACTAGAAAAGCACCTCAACGCTCGCGGCTTCATGATGCGGTTCTTCGGACCGCTGGCCCGCTCGATCGACGCACCGTGGAAGATGTACCCGCTGGGCATCCTGTTCGGACTGGGCTTTGACACCGCGACCGAGATTGCCTTCTTGGTGCTGGCCGGCACCTCGGTGGCGGCCGGCCTGCCCTTCTGGGCCATATTGAGCCTGCCGCTGCTCTTTGCCGCGGGGATGAGCTTGCTCGACACCATCGACGGGTCGTTCATGAACTTTGCCTACGGCTGGGCCTTCTCCAAGCCGGTGCGAAAGGTCTATTACAACATC
>PLXU01000026.1 GCA_003151555.1 Acidimicrobiaceae bacterium
CGGTGCGAGTACAGCACGCCCTTGGGGTCACCGGTGGTGCCCGAGGTGTAACAAAGGATCGCGGCCGACTTCTCGTCCAGTTCGGGCCAGACGAAACCCGGTGGCTCACTGGCGATGAACGTCTCGTAGTCAATGGTCTCGCCGAGCAGGCCGCTGGCGTCCTGGCCGTTGACAATGATGTGCTCGACGGTGGGGATCTGATCGCGCACCTTGGCCAGCAACGGGGCCAGGGAGGCGTCGACGATGATGACCTTGTCCTCGGCGTGGTTGATGATGAAGGCCAGCTGCTCGGGGAAGAGCCGGATATTGAGCGTGTGCAGGATGGCGCCCATGCAGGGGATGGCGATGTACGCCTCCACGTGCGTCTGGTTGTTCCACATGAAGGTCGCCACGCGGTCGTCTGGCCGCACGCCCAGCTTGGTCAGCGCCGTGGCCAGCTGCTCGGCCCGCCGCGCGACATGGGAAAAGGTCGCCACCGCGACCCCGTCGGGACCCACCGTGAAAATCTTCTTGTCGGCGTAGACGGACTCGCCGTGTCGGATAATCCCGCTGATCAAGAGTGGGCCGTCCTGCATCGTGCTCTGCATAGTTCCCCCTCGTGGACGCCGTTGCGACGATGCTACAAAATTAGAGCGCCGCGGTGCGGCCTACCAGGAAAGTTCGTAGGGGCGTAAGGGCGCCGGCAGCGCCGAGGGTTCTCCGCGCAGGTAGGTGTCGATGGCGCTCGCGGCGCTTCGGCCTTCGGCGATGGCCCAGACAATCAAACTCTGGCCCCGCACGGCGTCGCCGCAGGCGTAGACCGGCGACTCGCCCGGCGCGGTCGCGAGCGACCAATCGGCATCCACCGACAGGGTGGACCGCGGCGTCAGGAAGGGTTCGCGATTAAGGCCCAGCGCCTCCAGCTCGGGTCCCAGGAAGCCGGCCGCAATCAGCACCAGATCGACGGGTGTGCGGACCAGCTGACCGTTTTGATTGTCGCGCAGGACTAACTCCTGGAGACGGCCGTCGCCCGCGAACTCCAGCGTCTCGGTCGAAAAAAGACGGTCGCCGCCCTCGAGGTGCGCCGACGTGCTCTTTAAGAGTCGCGCCATCGTCGGCCATGGCTCGCTATTCGGCCGCGTGAGCGGAGGCTCGTCCAGGATCTCGATTTGGGTGATCGTGGCCGCTCCTTGTCGGTGCAGCGTGCCGAGGCAATCGGCCCCGGTGTCGCCGCCGCCCAAAATGATGACGCGCTGTCCGCTCGCGTTGATGAGCGGTTCGGTGCCGTCGCGCACGGCCCGGTTCGACGCTTCAAGATACGTCATGGCCGGGTAGATGCCTTCGAGTTCGTTACCCGGCACCGCGATGAGGCGCGGGATGGTCGAACCCACGGCCAACAACACCGCATCGAAGTTGCTCTGCAACTCGGACAGCGTGGTGCCCCCCTCGCCGACCGTGACGCTGGGGTGGAAGGTGACACCCGACTTTTCCATGACGTCGATGCGCCGATCGAGCACGGCCTTCTCCAGCTTGAACTCGGGGATGCCGTAGCGCAGGAGCCCGCCGATGGCGTCACTTCGTTCGTAGACGGCCACGTCGTGACCGACGCTGCGCAGTTGGGCGGCGGCCGCGAGACCGGCCGGACCGGATCCGACCACCACCACGTGCTTGCCCGTCTTGGCCTCGGTCGCGCCCGCCACGTCGAAGCCGTTGGCGAAGGCGTGCTCGGCGACTTCGTACTCAATGCGTTCGATCGTCACCGGATCGCTTCCGATACCCAGCACGCAGGCCGACTCGCACGGCGCCGGGCAGAGCCGTCCCGTGAACTCGGGGAAGTTGTTGGTGGCGAAGAGTTGACTGGCCGCCTGTTCCCACTGGGCGTGATAGACGCGGTCGTTGAAATCGGGAATACGGTTGCCCAGCGGACAGCCCTGCATGCAGAAGGGAATGCCGCAGTCCATACAGCGCGTTGCCTGTTTGACGACCGCACTGTCGTCCTGGGATTCGTAGACCTCGTGCCAGTCGCGCAGGCGCACCGACACCGGTCGCATCGTTGGGCCTTGGCGATCAAACTCCAAGAAGCCAGTGGGATTAGCCATTGCGCAACTCATCGCGCATCCGCTGGTACTCGGAAGTCTCGACGCGCACGAAGACCATTCGCGCTTCGCGCCAACTTTGTAAGATGGCGGCGGCCTTGTGTGATCCGGTTTCGTCGCGAAAACGTTCCAGCAACCCCAAGAGCATCTCGTCGTCCTCGTACTCCAGTGGGTCGATCTCGTAGACCCCGGCGCTCAGGTGGTCATAGATCTTCTGGTCCGGGTCGTAGAGGTACAACGTGCCGCCCGACATGCCCGCGGCCAGGTTGCGGCCAACGTTGCCCAGGATCACCACCACTCCCCCGGTCATGTACTCACAGGCGTGGTCCCCGGTGCCCTCGACGACAATGGTGGCGCCCGAGTTGCGCACGGCGCAACGCTCGCCCACCACGCCGCTGATGAAGATCTCGCCGCTAGTGGCGCCGTAGCCAATGACGTTGCCGGCAATGATGTTCTCGTCACTGCGGAAGGTCGACGCGGCGAAGGGCTTGATGATGATGCGGCCACCGGACAGGCCCTTGCCCGCGTAGTCGTTCGTGTCGCCGGTCAGGCGCAGGGTCAAGCCGGCGGGAATGAAGGCGCCCAGGCTCTGTCCCGAGGAACCTTCCAAGTAGATCTGAATGTGGTCGTCGTCAAGTGTCCGCGCGCCCAGCGAGCGGGTGATCGCGCTGCCGGTCAGCGTGCCCACCGTGCGGTTGACGTTGCGCACCAGGGTGCGCACAACGAGCGGGGTTCCCTTGTTCGCGGCGCTCACCGCGTCGTCGAGGAACGTCCAATCGAGCGCGCCGTCGAGTCCGTGGTCCTGCTTCATGCTTTGGCGCCTCTGATCAGGATGAACAACCGCCAAGAGGGCGCTGAGGTCGAGGTCGTTGTTGTCCTCGCCCGGCGGGTCCACCGTGATGCGCGTGGTGTCGCCGATGATCTCGTCCAGCGTGCGCGCGCCCAACTGGGCCAGGTACTCGCGGACCTCTTGGGCTATGAACTCAAAGAAGTTCTCGACGAATTCCGGCTGGCCGGTGAAGCGTTCGCGCAGTACGGGGTTCTGCGTGGCGATGCCGACCGGACAGGTGTCCAGGTGACAGACGCGCATCATCACGCAGCCCGAGACCACCAGCGGGGCGGTCGCGAAGCCGTACTCTTCGGCACCGAGCAACGCGGCCATGATCACGTCACGTCCGGTCTTCAGCTGTCCGTCGACCTGAAGCACGACTCGGCTGCGCAGTCCGTTGGCGGCCAGGGTCTGGTGCGTCTCGGCGAGACCGATCTCCCACGGCGAGCCGGCATGCGTCAGCGACGTGAGCGGCGAGGCGCCGGTGCCGCCCTCGAAACCGGAGAT
>PLXU01000027.1 GCA_003151555.1 Acidimicrobiaceae bacterium
TGACGGCCTGGACGATCTGCTCGGGTGTCTGGTGCAGACCGGTGTAGACCACCTCGAAACCGGCGTCACGCAGGGCCCGCGCGATGACTTTGGCCCCACGATCATGGCCGTCCAGGCCGGGCTTGGCGACTACGACTCGATACGTGCGTTCCATCGATAGTTCAGCATAGAGGCCCCCAAGCGGCCACTTTTGCGCCGAGGCTTCTTAGAAACCCCTAGTAGCGTTGGCGGTCGTGACGACGCCCATTGCTCCGAGCCGAAGCACCCCGCGCGCGCTCGTATCGGCAATGCGCCCCAAGCAATGGATTAAAAACTGCCTCATTGCGGTCGCTCCCGCCGCGGCGCACAGTTTGACGCACGCGGTCGTGATGGAGCGAACGGCGACGGCCTTCGCGGCCTTTTGTTTCCTGGCCTCGGCCATCTATCTCCTCAACGATCTGCGCGACGCGGAGTCCGATCGCCGACATCCCACCAAACGGTTCCGGGCCGTTGCCTCGGGCCAGCTGTCGCCTCGAATCGCGGCCACGAGTGCCGTCGTGCTCATTCTCATTGCCTTCGCCATTCCCTTTACACTCTCGCGGTCTCATGGTTTGCTGCTCATTCTCGGCCTCTATCTCGCCATTTCGCTCAGTTACACCATGTGGCTAAAGAACGTGGCCGTCATTGAGTTGGGAGTCGTGGCGAGCGGATTCTTCCTAAGGGCGTACGCGGGCGCCGTGACGTCGCACATATTCGTCTCGACGTGGTTCCTCGTGGTCATTTCCTTCGGGGCGCTCTTCCTGGTCGTGGGCAAACGATCGAGCGAACTGAAAGAAGTCGGCGCCCTCTCCACCCGTCGGGTGCTGGCGGAGTACGCACCGGAGTTTCTGCACTCGGCGCTCACGCTGAGCGCCACCGTGGTCGTCACGGGCTACTGCCTGTGGGCCTTCGACACGTCATCAACGGGCCTTTCCTCCAGGTACAACGACTTCGTGCCGGTGCGACTATCGGTGGTTCCCGTCGTCTTCGCGATTCTCTTCATCATGCGTTCGGCCGAAGCCGGTGACGGCTCAGCGCCCGAGGAACTAGTTCTGCACAACCGAACCGTTCAAGTACTGGGCCTAGTGTGGATCGTGCTGTTGCTGTGGGGCGTCTACAAGTGAGCCGCAGCACCCTGAGCGGTTGGGGTCGCACCGCGCCGGGCGTCGCCACGGTGGTGAGCCCAACTTGTGATGAGGAGGTAGCACAGGCCCTCGCCACCTCATCGGGAATAATCGCTCGCGGGCTCGGGCGCAGCTACGGCGACGCGGCACAGTTGAGCGGAGGTACCGTGCTGAGCAACCTCGCCCTGGTCGACCAGAGCGCCATCGACGAAAATGGCGTCATCAGCGTGGGCGCGGGCACGTCGCTCGACCAGCTCTTGGCCTTCTCCATCCCCCAAGGCTGGTTTCTGCCGGTAACGCCGGGAACCCGTCAGGTCACCATTGGTGGAGCGGTGGCCGCCGACGTGCACGGCAAGAACCATCACGTTGATGGTTCATTCGCAAACCACGTCTTGGACATGCGACTCGTCACTCCGGATAACTCGATGACCCTGTCGCCGAGCCAAGACGGCGAGCTCTTCTGGGCCACCATGGGAGGAATGGGCCTGACGGGCGTCGTGAGCAGGGTGACGCTTCGGATGCTCAAGATCGAAACCGATCAGATGCTCGTCGACACCGATCGATTTTCGAATCTCGATGAGGTGATGAACGCGATGGTGACGGGCGACAACGCCTATCAGTACTCCGTCGCCTGGGTTGACTGCATGTCGCGAGGTCTGTCCATGGGTCGAGCCGTACTCACGCGAGCCCGACACGCCACGCGAAGTGATGTCGACGCTGGTACGTTACGTGCGCCTAGACCCACGAGACTCTCAGTGCCGTGTAGCGCACCCAACGGACTTCTCAACCCGCTCACGATCAAAGCATTCAATGAACTGTGGTTCCGTTTGTCACCTCGCCACCAAGAAGAAAAACCGAAGTCCTTGTCCGCCTTCTTTCATCCCCTCGATGGTCTGCGCGACTGGAACCGCCTCTACGGACCACGGGGTTTCGTGCAATACCAATTCTGCGTGCCCGAGGGGGCCGCCGACACGGTGCGCCGGGTCATCGAACATCTCTCGTCGTCGGGCATCGCGAGCTTCCTCGCCGTGCTCAAACGCTTCGGCCCTTCCAATCCCGGGCTGCTTTCATTCCCGATGTCCGGTTGGACCCTGGCGCTCGACCTGCCCGTGGGTTCCCCGTCGCTCCCTGGCCTGCTCGACGACCTCGACGAAATGGTGGTGTCGGCGCGGGGACGTGTGTACCTCGCCAAGGATGCCCGTTTACGTCCCGAGATGGCCCGAGCCATGTACCCCAATCTTGACGAGTTTCTCGCCGTGAAGGACCGGGTGGATCCAAGGCATCAGCTCACCAGCGATCTGGCCCGCCGTCTTCACCTAGTAGGAACGTGACTATGGAGAACGCCTTCGGCCAGCCGCAAAGCATCGTCGTGCTCGGTGGTAGCTCCGAGATCGCCCGAGCGATAACGAAACGGCTTTGCGCGGCGCGCGCTCACACGGTGATCCTGGCGGGACGTAATCAACAGCTACTGGACGCCGCCGCGAGCGAAGCACGCGAATTCGGCGCGAGCCAGGTCGAGACCGTACTCTTCGACGCCAAAGATCCGTCGAACGCGCAACGCACCGTTACTGAGTCATTCGCCAAGGTCGACGGCGCCACGGACCTGGTGGTCATCGCCGTGGGGTTGCTCGGTGACCAGGAACGCGACGAAAATGATCCGGCGTTGGCGACCGAGATGGCGATGGTCAACTTCACGTGGCCCGTCGCTGCGTTGGCTGCGGTTCGTGGTCTCATGGTCGCCCAGGGCAGCGGTCGAATTCTCGTCATCTCTTCGGTCGCCGCCATTCGCGTTCGCCGTGCCAAGTACCTTTACGGCGGTGCGAAGGCCGGCCTTGACCGGCTCTGCGTTGGCCTCGCCGACTCGCTGGAAGGTACGGGCGTCACGTTGCAGATCCTTCGCCCTGGCCACGTCCGCTCGAAGATGACCGCGGGGGCCAAGGAACCGCCCTTCGCCACGGGGGTGGATCAGGTCGCCGACGACGTCGTGAAGGGACTGGCCAATCGGAGTCGCGTCATCTGGAGCCCGCCGATCTTGCGTTTCCTCTTTGGCGTGCTGCGCCACTTGCCCGCGCCCTTATGGCGCAAGGTGACCGACGAGGCGTCCCGATAACCGAAAGTTGGTAGGTAATGAGGATTCTGGTCGCCGAAGACGATCGAACCCTTCGCGAGGTTCTCCAGCGCGGCCTGCGTGAGGCGGGCTACGTGGTTGACGCCGTCGCCGACGGCGAGGCCGCGACCGTACTGCTGAATGAAAATGAATACGAGGTCGCCATTTTGGATTGGCGCATGCCCAAGCGCAGCGGCATCGAAACGCTCGCCCTCGCGAGGAGCGCCGGCGTCACCACACCGATTCTCATTTTGACCGCTCGCGACGCTCCGCTTGATCGGGTCGAAGGACTCAATACCGGCGCCGACGACTATTTGGTCAAGCCCTTTGATTTCGCAGAGCTCGTAGCCAGGCTGCAGGCGCTGCAGCGGCGACCGGCGCTGCGCTTCACCAAGGAGATTTATTGCGGCGATCTCCACTTCGATTCGGCCACCAGAGAGCTTCGCGGCGCGGGAGAGGCGATCGACCTAACCGCAACGGAACGTCTACTCATCGAACTGCTTATGCGTCGAAGCCCCGCCGCCGTGTCTCGTCGGACCATCGCGAACCAGGTGTGGAGCGATCAGGCCGACGTGGTGGGTTCGAACACGATTGAAGTTCATATCGCAAGAATTCGGTCCAAGCTAGTGAGGTGCGAAACGAAGATCGAAACCATTCGAGGCTTCGGGTACCGAGTGGTCGCGCCGTGAGGACACAACGACCCGATCGGATTCGGGCGGCCCAGGTGGCGGTTATCGCGACGGCAATTGGCATGGCTTTCTACGTACTCAGCGTGTTGATTTTCAATGTTTTTTTGATCAACCGCATGACCTCCCAGGTTGACGCCCGTCTCAGCCAACGGCTCGAATTCGCCGTCAGGGATGGCGGTCAGCGCGAAGGATCGATCAGCGGTTCAACAACAAGTGATTCCGTCGACCACGACAACGATGACGCACCAATTTTTGTGTGGCGAGTGAGTGCCGCGGGCGCCAGCACCGCCATTACCGGCGGCGCGCCGAAGCTGCCGTCCAAGTCGTGGGTGGCGGGAGAAAGTTCTTTGACCCTGGCCCATTCGACCTTTGGCCTTAGCGCGCTCAAGTTCCGTTCGGGTTGGCTGGTCGCCGGAGAAAGTCTGGCCGAGGTACAGAGGGTGAAGGCCTCGCTCGTCAACGCGGAATTGATCTTCGGTATCGTGCTGCTGGTATTGATGGTGGGCGCTGCCTTCATCGTCGGGATCAGAGCCCTGGCGCCCATTGCCCGGGCGCAACGACGCCAGAAGGAGTTCACGGCAGACGCCTCACACGAACTGAGAACACCCTTGAGTGTGATCGAGGCCGAGGTGGAAATCGCCCTCAGTAGACGAAGGGACGCCGAATCGTACCGGTCGGCGTTGGAGCGCATCGGGGGCGAAGGGCGTCGCCTGCAGAGGATTGTTGAGGATCTGCTGTGGCTCGCTCGTTCCGATGGAGAACAGAAAAAACTTCGACCTGATGAGGTCGCCGACGTCGGGGCGATCGCCGCCGCGTGCACCGAACGATTCCAGATCGTGGCTCAAACCTTGCAACTGCGTCTCAGTTTCGCGAAGTTGGGCGATGGTGTCGCCACCGTGAGGGCATCGGCGGAATCCATCGATCGCCTCGTGGGTGTGCTGATCGATAACGCGTGCAAATTTGCCGGGCAAGGGGGCCAGGTGGAGGTGCTGGTGGCGACGCAGGTCGGCACCGTCACGTTGGAAGTGGACGACAGCGGTCCCGGAATTGCCGAGGACGAGCGAGCTCTCATATTTGACCGATTTCACCGCACGTCCTCGTCGTCGGGAGGGACCGGCCTCGGGCTCGCGATTGCCGATTCGATCGTGCGCACCACCCAGGCCAGTTGGTCCATCGGTTCAGCCTCGATCGGAGGTGCCAGTTTCGAAATAACGTGGCACCACACGTCGAAGTGAGCGCCCACTCGAACGGGCGTGCGAGGATGCGGAACGAAGCGTTTCCCAGTGGATTGCTCGCAACCTCGAGCCTTTGCCCCGGCGTGAGTCGCTGTCTATCTTTTGTATGGTTAAGGCAAGTCTAAGAATTTGAGAAGAGCCGAACGGCCTTAATCAGGTCGTAAGGTTGAATGCTTAGCCTGAATGACATGGCCGGCGATGAAATTTCCGAGGGGACGTTCGCTCGCGCCATCAGCGAACGAGATACCTCGCGCATCGGTGGCAATATTGACGGGCCCACTTGTCGATGACACTGAGCGATCAGTCCGATCTGAAGCGTGATCCCCGAGCGCAGGGCGCTCGGCACGCTCGCAAACTTGGCGCCGACGCGAATTCACGACTGACTAGTTCGACGGCGCTGGTCCTGCTCGTTCTTCTGGCCGTAGAGGGCGTGACCGTGATTCAGGTCAGGGCTCTGCTCACGCTGCACGTCTTCATCGGAATGTTGCTTGTCCCGCCCGTGCTGATAAAACTGGCCAGCACCATCTGGCGCTTCGCGAAGTACTACTCGGGATCGCCCGACTACCGGCTCAAGGGCCCGCCCCCGGTGGTGTTACGGATACTCGGACCCATGGTGGCGTTGTTGACCATCATTCTCTTTCTCTCGGGAATTCTCCTCTTGTTCAGTCCAAAATCCTGGCAAGTCGAACTGCTGCTCCTACACAAGGCCAGTTTCATTCTGTGGTTTGGATGCATGACTGTCCACGTCCTCGGTCACGCTGGTGAGACTGCTCGATTGTCCACCAAGGATTGGGTGCGCAGGGTTCGCGGTCGCGTGGCGGGTTCACGGGCCCGGCGTCTCTTAATTACCTCGAGCCTCGTGAGCGGACTGGCTCTCGCATTCGTGACGGTCCCCTACGTGGGTCCATGGCTAGGCGCGCGGGGTTAGCGTTCATGAATCAAACAACGGTCAATCGACACAGGCCCCCTTCGAATGAGGAGCCACTGACGGCTCGCCAAATCATGACGATGCGCGCAAAACGACGCCGGATGTATCGCCGGCGACGCGTGGCCGCGGTCCTCTTACTGGTATTTTCCATCGTCTTTATCTGGTTTGCGTTTTCTCTCGGCGGAGCCCTCTTGAACCCGGCGATGGGCAACTCCTTTACCGCACGCCTCGCCGAGTGGGCGAGGACCCACGGTGCGGCGAGCATCGTGAATTGGACGGAAAACGAGTGGTACAGCCATCACCCGCCACCCGTCGGCGGCACGCTGCCAACCGGTGCGATTCGTCCCCCCTCAAAAGCTCAAGCCGTCACGAGCACCCTCCCATTCCTTGCAACGCCATCACCAATCGTTCCCTTCGCGTCGCCGGCGATCGCCGGCGAAGGTCAGTGGTCGCCCGTAGGGCGTCGTGTCGATGGCGTGCCGGCGATCTACGAAACGACGCTCCGGCCCGACGCCGTGCACACCAGTTACGTGGTGGGCGTCGCCTGGATGGATACCAAACTGCTACACGCGTCGCTCTACTCGGGCAGCGTGGTTCCGGGCGGGGGGCCCTATAACCGAACGGCCCCCGTGCAGGCTCCCGCCGCGCGAACGCTCGTGGCCGCGTTCAACGCTGGGTTTCTAATGAGCGACGCGAACGGGGGGTACTACACGGATGGCAAGACCGTCCGGCCACTGCGTAACGGCGCCGCATCGTTCGTGGTCTACGCCGACGGCTCATCCGACGTGATTTCGTGGAGCGACGGCGCCAACGTGCCGTCCGACATCGTCTCAGTGCGCCAGAACCTTGACTTGCTGGTGAGCAATTCCAAGCCCGTGCCGGGACTCAACGCCAGCGACACCTCGAAATGGGGCTTTACGCTGGGCAATGCCGTGTACGTCTGGCGCTCGGGCTTGGGCGTAACGGCCGACGGTGCGCTCGTCTACGTGGGCGGGCCCGGTCTTAACATCACCGATCTCGCCAACCTGCTCGTTCGCGCCGGCGCCGTACGCGCGATGGAGCTCGACATCAACACCGACTGGGTCAACTTTTCCAGCTACCAGCCGTCGACGCCGGAGGGACTGGCGGCGGGATCAAACGGCACGGAATTGTTGCCCGCGATGACGGGCACCCCGTCGCGCTACTTCGAATCGTGGTGGGCGCGCGACTTCATAACCCTGTCGTCGATCGTCGGTCCCAAGACGGGCCAAGGATAAATCGTGACGAAATCACCGACACTTCATCTCGGCACCCGCCGTGCGTCGCCACATTCTTTCACGACTCATATGTTCTTCTTCAAGAGCCCTAATGGTGACTCCTTATCGTCCAAGTATGACTGAAGCCGTCACGCTGCCACGTCACGGGGCACCGGCCTTCGAGACACGCCCTCGTCCCACTCGTGCCCCTCGCCGCTCAGCGCGAGCGCCGCGGCCAAAATTCGCCAACGCACTCGCCATCATCGCCGGCGTTGGTCTCGGGCTGTCAATCGGACTTGCTTTTTGGGGACAGCCCTTCGCGTCGTACACATCCGCCGGAGGGTGGTTCACGCTCGCCGGGCGAATTACCGGACTCAGCGGCACGTACCTGATGCTCATCATGGTCCTGCTGGTGACGCGACTGCCGTGGCTTGAAGAGACGGTCGGCCAGGTTCGACTCGTGCACTGGCATCGCATGGTTGGGGGATGGCCGATCGGGCTCATCGCTCTTCACGTGGTGTTCATTACCCTGGGCTACGCGGAGGCGTCCCACACCGGCGCACTGAGCCAATTTTGGGCATTCATCGTGCACTATCCCAACATGCTCAGCGCGACCGTCGCCCTGGTGCTTCTGCTCGTGGCCGGCGTCACGTCGGTGCCCGCGGTACGGCGAAGGATGAAGTACCAGACGTGGTGGGCCGTACACCTCTATCTCTACCTTGCGCTCGTCCTGTCGTTCGCGCACGAGATAAAGGCCGGCGTGATGTTCATTGGTCACCCGCCCACCACTGACTTCTGGATCGCGCTGTCAGCCTTCACCGTCGGCGCCGTGCTCAGCCTTCGTTTCTTGCGGCCCCTCGTGCGTAATCTTCGCCACCAGTTGCGCGTCGTCGAAGTGCGAGAAGAGGCTCCCGGGGTCTATTCGATTGTCCTATCCGGGCGCAACATCTCCAAGCTCCATGTCTCCGGCGGCCAATTCTTCCAGTGGCGTTTCGTCGCTCGGGGCCTGTGGTGGCACTCGCACCCATATTCGTTGTCGGCGCTGCCACGCCCTCCCTACCTGCGAGTCACGATCAAGCGCCTAGGCATGCAAAGTCTGGCCGCAACACGGCTCAAGCCCGGAACCCGTGTCCTCGTCGAAGGCCCCTACGGCGTCTTCACCCGCCACGCCCAACGCGGTGAGCGAGCCGTGCTCATCGGGGCCGGCGTGGGCATCTCGCCGATTCGTGCCCTGCTCGAAGACCTCCCCGCGTCGACCAAGGTCACCGTGATACTGCGAGGATCCACGATCGAGGATCTCGTGCATCGCGACGAGATAACCCAGCTCGTGAGCGCGCGCAACGGACGGCTCCATGAGATCGTCGGGTCGCGACACAACGTCCGCCTCGATGCGCCGGTGCTGCGAAAGCTCGTCGGCAATCTGCGCAACACCGACGTCTACGTCTGTGGGCCCGCGGGCTTCTCTGACAGCGTCTCCGAGACGCTGCAGCGACTCGGCGCGCGCCGCGAGCGAATCCATCAAGAAGCGTTTGCGTTCTAGGAATCTGGAGTTATTTATATGAAACACGACCGAGGACCGACATCATGAAGCGTGCGCCGCTCGTCATCACGGGCACCCTGATGGGTCTCGCGGGAGTCATGAGCTTCAACTCGACGCCGGTGAGCCTCTCGCTTGGTTCACTGTCCACGACCACGCCGACCGCGCGCAGCACAACGACGACGGCACCGCCGGCAACGACCACCACCGCCCCGTCGGGCGGTGGTTCAACCCCGCCGCCCGTCACCACCACCACCGTGGCGCCTCCCACCACCACCACGTCGCCGTCCACGACGAGGAGCGCGACGGGCACCGCGGTCAACTACAACTTCGGAATACTCTCCGTCAAGGTCACGGCGTCGGGCTCGAAAATAACCAAGGTCACCATCGCATCGATTGACGACGGTGGGAACCCGCGCTCGCAGTACATCGACCAGCAGTCAATCCCCTACCTCGAGCAGCAGGCCCTGAGTGCACAGAGCGCCAACATCCAAGGCGTCTCAGGCGCCAGTTACACGTCTTCCGGTTTCGCGCAGTCACTGCAGTCGGCCCTCGCGAAGTTGGGCCTGTAATGAGTGAGGCTGCCCTGCGAGCAAAGACACGTCACATCCTTCATCATGACGAGGAGGTCATGGGGACGATCGTGACCTTCGATCTCTACGACGACGACAGGGCGTCGGATGACTTGTATCTCTTCCTCCAAGAGGCGGTCGCGGTCCTGCACGAAGCCGACGATGTCTTCAGCACGTACAAGGAGCACAGTCCCCTGTCGCGCCTGCGTCGAGGCGAGATCACGTTAGAGGAGTGTCCCCGCGAAGTCGGGGAGGTCCTGGAACTGTGCAAGACGGCGCGGACCATTTCGGACGGCTGGTTCGATCCTTGGTCGATGCCGGGCGGCGTAGACCCGACGGGCTACGTGAAGGGCTGGGCCGCGCAACGATCGCTCGATGTACTGCGCAGTAGCGGCGTCAGCGGCGCGCTCATCAACGCGGCGGGCGACAGCACGGGTTTCGGGGGCCCTCGACTCGGAGCACAATTCCGCATCGGCATAGTGGACCCGTCCGCGACGCAACAGCTCGCGTGCATCGTGCAGAGCCCCGGTGCGGTCGCCACATCGGGCACGTACGAACGCGGTTGGCACTTGATCGACCCCCACACCGGGCGGCCCAGCGCGCGGGCCGCGTCGGCGACGGTCACGGGCACTGACCTTGGCCTGGCCGACGCGTTAGCCACGGCGTTGGCCGTCGCCGGCGAACAGGCGCTCCCCCTAATCGAGGCCCTTGATGACTATGAAGCCCTCGTCATCGGCTTCAACGACACCTCGGCGATGACGTCAAAGTTTCCGACGGCTCGCAACTCCCTCTAGGGTCCGACCGCCAAAGAGTCAGGCGGTGGCTTGCCCGCCAATAGTCGCGGTTCCCTCGAGGCCCTTAGGCCGAGATCGACGGGTCGTGCCCAACGAATGTAATTCTTGGGCGCCTGAGGACAATACTCCTTTGAGGAGGCTCCATGGTCAAGATGATGCGCGAAGGCGGGCAACGTGCGAACGCGATTCTGATCGTTGCCGCGCTGTCGATGGTTTTAGCGCCGTTCGGCGTCGCCACGTCCGCCGGTGCCTCGGCGTCGCCGGCAACATCGCTCGCCCAAAGACTTCTCGACGAGGCAATCATCCCGACCGGCGCCGTGCTGGCGCACCCCGTGACCGCGGTCGTTTGTCAGTGCGCGGGAACGTCTGACAATAGGGCCCTCACGACCCGGCACCGGTACTACATCGTTCCCGGCCCTCCGAAGGGCGTCGAAAAGTTCCTGACGACGCACATTCCCAAGGGTGGGTCCTTTGGCGGCTCCGTGGGCACCAGCAGTTCGAGTAACGGCCCGACAGTGACATCACTTGCGATCACCTACCGCGCGAACGGTCCCCACCTCTACCTAAAGCAGTTGGCGTACTCAATGACCCGACGAACATCGTCGACTTCGTGGCTGCGCATCGACAGCCAGATCGTCTGGATCCCCAGTCGTACCCAATCTGAAACCGTGTCCGATCCCGTCTCCGCGACGGTGACGGGTTATAAGGTGATCGCGCTCAGCGGTAACAGTGGCGATGTTCGAATCAACCTCTCTGGCCGCACGCTCACCAAACTGATCGACGAGTTCAACGCATTGCCGCTTGGGCCGACCAACCTCTGCATGGAGAATTTGAGCGGATTCACCATATCGCTCACCCTCAAGAGCGGCGAGCACGTGCAGATCTCTAATGGTTTCTGCGCTGGCTCCTTCGATGAAGTTTCTTCACCCACGGGCAACCTCAATGACACTTTTTACGAGGTCTCGGACCACTCGTGTGGTTTCATGCGAGCCGTCGTGTCGCTCCTTGCCGCCACGCCCGCCGCCGGATCTCGTGCGGCGTTGCACCAGTGTGAAGTCTGGTCAAAGGCGACCAGCTCGTAGAAACTCTGTTCGGTGCGTTCCTATCACGCCCGACGTAGTGGCGTCATGGCGAGCACCAACTGCTTGGTGCCGTGCTCGTCAAAATTGACGGAGGCCCGGGTGTGAGAACCCTCGCCGTCGACGTTCATCACGACGCCCGGTCCGTAGCGATCGTGCACGACGTGGTCACCGACAATGAGGTTCAACTTTTCGGCGCCGGTTGATCGCACGGGCGGGGCGGCGCCGGTGCCGAAGGCCCGGCCCTCGGTGAACTCGGTCATGCGACCGGTGTAGCCGTCATCGGGATCGAAGTTCGTTCGCCGCGTGGGCAGGAACGTCGAGAGGTCGTGCACCAGCGCCGGCGGGATCTCGGTCAGAAAGCGGCTGGCCAGCGCGTCGACGCGGTGTCCCCACATCGTGCGGCTCCACGCGTGCGTGAGGACCAGGTGGCGCATGGCCCGGGTGATGCCGACGTAGCAGAGGCGTCGCTCCTCTTCGAGTTCGGCGTCGTCGGAGAGGGCGCGACGATGCGGGAAGATCGTCTCTTCGAGACCCGTGATCACCACCGCGGGAAATTCCAGACCCTTGGCGACGTGCAGGGTCATCATGGAGATGGCGCCGGCTCCCCCGTCGAGTTGGTCGGAGTCGGCCACCAAGGCCATGCGTTCGACGAAGTCCAACAAGGTGTCGTACTGCGAGGCGGCCGAGGCGAGCTCGCCCAGGTTCTCCAGTCGCGAGTAGGACTCGTCGGTGTTCTCAGCGCGCAACGCGTCGCCCATGCCCGACTCGCGCACGATGGCGTCGATCATTTCCCTCGGGGCCAGGTCGTTGGCCAGCGCCCGTAATTCGTCGAGCATGAAGGAGAACTTCTCGGCACTGGTGAGCGCCCTGCCGGTGAGTCCGGCGGCCTTGGCGTAGTGCGGCGCTTCGGCGAAGGAGATGCCGTTCTCGGCGGCGTAGGCCCCGAGTTTGGCCTGGGCCCCCGGGCCGATCCCGCGCTTGGGTTCGTTGATAACCCGTCGGGCCGACGCTTCGTCGCGGGGATTGACAATGAGCCTCGAGTACGCCAAAGCGTTCTTTATCTCTTTGCGGTCGTAGAAGCGCATGCCCGAAATGACGCGGTAGGGAATGTTGGCGCGCAACATCTCTTCTTCCAAAACTCGACTCTGCGCGTTGGTGCGATAAAAGACCGCCATCTGATTCCAGTTGAGCGAACCTTCGGTGCGCAAGCGGCGAAGTTCACTGGCCACGAAGCGCCCCTCGTCGTACTCATCGCCGGCCCGGTAGAGACGAATCTTCTCACCTTCCGCGCCTTCGGTGAAGAGGTTCTTGGCGTGACGACTCACGTTCATAGCAATGACCGCGTTGGCGGCGTCGAGGATGGTCTGGGTGGAGCGAAAGTTCTGTTCGAGCAAGATGACATCGGCGTCGGGGAAGCGCGACTCGAACTGCAGGATATTGCGCACGTCGGCGGCCCGGAACCGGTAGATCGACTGATCGGAGTCGCCGACCACGCAGAGATTGCGGTGCCGCGCGGCCAGCATCATCACCAATTCGTTCTGCACGCCGTTGGTGTCTTGAAACTCGTCGACCAGCAGATATTTGAATCGGTCCTGGTACGACGTGAGCACGTCGTCGTCGGCGCGCATCATGGCCACCGCGTTGAGCAACAGGTCGTCGAAGTCCATCGCGTTAGAAAGCATCAGGCGCGTCTTGTAGAGACGGTAGATCTCAGCGATTCGGTGATTGTGCGGGTTGTCACCGTGGCCCGACGCCTCCAGGGCGTCGGGCGAGAGCATTTCGTTCTTCGCCGCCGATATCGCCGCGGTGACGCTGCGCGGTGATAAGCGCTTGGTGTCGAGGTTGAGTTCCTTCATGATTCGTTCCACCGCCGTCTCGGAGTCACCCGCGTCGTAGATGGTGAAGCCGCGCTGGTAGCCCAGCACCTCCGCGTTGGCCCGCAGCATCCGCAGGCAGGCCGAGTGGAACGTCGAGACCCACATGCGATCGGCCTGCGGCCCCACCAGGGCCACGACGCGGCGGCGCATCTCGTCGGCGGCCTTGTTGGTGAAGGTGATGGCCATGATCTCCCAGGGCCGGGCGTCGCCGGTGGCCAGGATGTGCGCGATCCGCCGGGTGAGGACGCGTGTCTTGCCCGAGCCGGCTCCCGCGATGACCAGCAGGGGACCGCCGCGCTGGAGCACGGCGCGACGTTGCGGCTCGGTCAGGTCTTCGAGCAACGAGTCCGGATCGAGCCGCGGGAAAGTCTCCACTGGCTCGCGACCCCACAGGGACTCGTCAGAGAACGACGTTCCGCTCACTCCCACTCAATGGTGCCCGGCGGCTTGCTCGTCACGTCAAGGGCTACTCGATTGACGCCCTCCACCTCGCGGATCAAACGGTTGGCAATCGACTCGATCACGTCGTAGGGCAGGCGGGCCCAGTCCGCGGTCATGGCGTCGTCACTGGTGACGGCGCGGATGATGATGGGGTACGCGTAGGTTCGACCATCGCCCATGACGCCCACCGTGCGCACGGCCGGTAACACGGCGAAACTCTGCCAGAGTTCGCGGTAGAGCCCGGCCTTCTTTATCTCGTCGACCACCACGTAATCGGCGTTGCGCAGGATCTCGGCCCGCTCGCGCGTCACCTCGCCCACGATGCGCACGCCCAGTCCGGGCCCGGGAAAGGGCTGGCGCCAGACGATCTCGGCCGGCAGGCCCAGCTCCTCGCCTACGTGGCGCACCTCGTCCTTGAAGAGCAGGCGCAGAGGCTCGACCAGTTCAAAGGAGAGGTCCTCGGGCAGCCCGCCGACGTTGTGGTGGCTCTTGATGTTGGCCGCGTGGCCCGATCCGGACTCGATGACGTCGGGATAGAGCGTGCCCTGGACCAGGAATCGCGGGCCGTCGCCGCCCGTTCCCAGGTCTCGGGCCACCGCCTCAAACTCGCGGATGAAGAGCTCGCCAATGATCTTTCGCTTCGCCTCGGGGTCGGTCACGCCGGCCAGCGCGTCGAAGAAACGGTCCTGGGCCTTGACGTGAATGAGTTCCACGCCGAACTGACGGGTGAAGGTCTCTTCGATCTGCTCGCCCTCGTTCTTTCGCATGAGCCCGGTGTCAACGAAGACGCAGGTCAACTGCGAGCCCACGGCCTTGGTGACGAGCGCGGCCGCCACGGCCGAGTCAACACCGCCCGAGAGCGCGCACAGCACCTTCTCGTCGCCCACCTGCTGGCGGATCGCGGCCACCTGGTCTTCAATGATGGAACTGTTGGTCCAGGTCGCGGGAATCTGCGCCTCTCGATGCAAGAAGTTCTCGAGCAGGGCCTGACCGTGCTCGGTGTGCACAACTTCGGGATGGAACTGCACGGCGTAGAGGCGGCGCTGCACATCTTCCATCACGGCGACCGCCGCCTCGGGCGACGAGGCCGTCACGACAAAACCATCGGGCGCGCGGGCAATGGCGTCGCCGTGGCTCATCCAACACGTTGAGGTCGCGGGCCACTCGTCCAACAGACTTGAACCACCCTGGCGGGTGAGCGTCGTGCGACCGTATTCGCCGGCCCCGGTGCGCGCCACCTCGCCCCTCAACTGCTGGGCCATGAGTTGCGCGCCGTAACAGATGCCGAGCACCGGAATGCCCAACTCGTAGATCGCGGGATCTAGCGAGGGCGCCGGCACTTCGTAGACCGACTTCGGTCCGCCCGACAAGATGATGGCCGAGGGGTCCTTGGCCCTCACCTCATCCGCGCTGATTGTGCACGGGACAATCTCTGAATAGACGTGCGCTTCGCGCACACGTCGTGCTATTAGTTGGGCGTACTGTGCGCCGAAGTCAACGACGAGGACACTGGCGCTCAATGGCCCATGCCCACGCCCTGGGAGCGCTGCAACTGCTTTCCTTCAGTTTGCAGCGACGGGGCAAGCATGATTTCGGCCTTCTGGAACTCCTTCAACGTCTCGTAGCCACACGTGGCCATCGAGGTGCGCAGCGCGCCGAAGAGGTTGAGGCGCCCATCGTTCTCGTGGGCCGGTCCCAACAGCACTTCCTTCAATGAACCACGTACCTGCGTACGCACACGTGTGCCGCGCGGCAAGGTGGGGTGAAAGGCCGCCATGCCCCAGTGAAATCCACGCGCCGGCGCTTCGAAGGCGCTGGTGAGCGGCGAGCCGATCATGACCGCGTCGGCGCCGCAGGCAATCGCCTTGGCAATGTCGCCACCCTTACTCATGCCGCCGTCGGCGATGACGTGGACGTAGACGCCCGTCTCGTCGAGGTAGCGCATGCGCGCGCCGGCCACGTCGGCAATCGCGGTGGCCTGGGGCACACCAATGCCCAGTACCGCGCGAGTGGTGCAGGCGTTACCCGGTCCAACCCCCACCAACACGCCGGCGGCGCCGGTGCGCATGAGGTGAAGGGCCGCTGGATAACTCGCGCAGCCACCCACGATGACGGGCAGTTCGAATTCGCGAATGAATTTCTTCAAGTTGAGCGGTTCGACAGTCTTGGAAACGTGTTCGGCCGATACCACGGTACCCTGGATCACCAGGATGTCAAGGCCGGCGTCGAGGATCGTCTTGGCCATCCAGTCGGTGCGCGCCGGCGTGACCGACGCCGACGTGACGATACCCGCGGCCTTCATTTCTTGAATGCGCGCGGCAACCAGTTCGAGTTTGATCGGCTCTAAGTACATCTGCTGCATGCGCGCGGTGGCCTTGTCGTCGTCCAGTTCGCAGATCTCGTCGAACAGCGCCGAGGGGTCTTCGTAGCGGGTCCACAGTCCCTCGAGGTTCAAGACTCCCAGTCCGCCCAGGTGGCCGAGTGCAATCGCCGTGGTCGGTGAAATCGCCCCGTCCATCGCGGCGCCGAGCAGCGGCAACTCGAACTTGTAGGCGTCGATTTGCCAGGAAATGTCCACGTCTTCGGGGTCACGGGTCCGGCGAGAAGGCACAATCGCGATGTCGTCGAAGCCGTAGGCCTGACGAGCCGATTTATAGATGCCGATCTCTACTTCCGCCATGGTGACCTCCGCCTCAGAAACAGCACCCCCAAAACGGGGTTTGCGTTGACTCCAATCTAATGGACGAAGCTAGGCCCACACCCGATGTGCGTCGGGCCACGCGACGCCAGTGACCACGCACAGCAGTTCCGTGAGCACGCGCGCCGTGGCGCCCCATATCACGTCACCGGGCACGGCGTAGAAGTAAATCGGGAAGTAACCGTCCTCGTCGGCACCGGGGCGCGGCGACGCGCGGCGCCAGCGTTCGGCCAAGAATGCGCCGTCGGCCAGCAGGTCCTTGAGCGGCACCGCGAAGGCCCGTTCGACCTCGGCGGGGTCGGTCACCATGATCGGGCGCTCGTTGAGGCGGCCCACCACCGGCCAAATCGCCGAACCGGACGCGAACGCGACAATCGGGCTCAGCCAGCCAATCGGTGTCACCGCCGCCTGATCAATGCCGACCTCTTCGTGGGCTTCACGCAGGGCCGTCGCGATCGGCGTCTCACCGGCGTCACTGCGCCCGCCCGGCAATGCGATTTCCCCGCGGTGCGATCGCAAGTTCGACGAACGACGCGTGAGCACCACGCAGGTCTCGCCGTCCTCTTCGAAGAGCGCCACCAACACCGCCGACCGGTTGGTGATGGGCCGACGGGCCGCGTCAGCGACCACCTCCATCTCCTGGGGATCGCCAGGCACCGGCCAGCCGTCAAGGTGGCGTTCGCCGATGCGCAGCTGCGCACTCACGCGCGCCAGCGTGATCGACTGGCGAACTTCAGGGGCCAACGATGACCACGGCGCGGGGTCACCGGCCTGCACGTCGTCGGGGTCGGGTATCACCTGGGGATAGTCGTAACCCTCAAAGCGCGCCGGCCAGTTGGCGTTAGGCATCGTATTTCCCTCTATTGTGGTAGCGCGAGTACCGCACAATTGGATTTTACTCGGCCCCCCTTTTGCCAATCAGGAGAGAACCCCCATGAAGTCCCTAGCCCGCTTGTGTGTACGACGCCGCTGGATCGTGCTCGGTTCGTGGATTGTCCTGTTCATTGGCATCAACATTGCGTCGTTTTCGATCGGGTCAAACTACTCGAACACGTTCAGTTTCGCGGGCACCAACTCCGTGCACGCCCTGCACCTTCTCCAGGGTGGATTCAAATCGAAGTCCGGCGACGCGGACCAAATAGTGTTCGACGTCACCAGCGGCACGTTGGCCAGCCACGAGAAGGCCATCGACGCCACGCTGGCGAAGATTGGCAAACTACCCGAAGTGGCGATCGTCACGTCGCCGTTCTGCCCGACTTCGTCGACGTCGTTCTGCGCCGGCTCTACGCAGATGAGCAAGAGCGGAAAGATCGCCTTCGCCACCGTCAACTTCTTCAAGCAGGCCCAGTACCTCAAGAAGTCCGACGTGCAGGCAGTCGTCACCGAGGCCGAGACGCTGCGTTCATCGGCCCTCCAGGTCAACTTCGGCGGCAACGCCTTCGGGCAACTCACGTCACCCACCGGCAGTCCCGACGAAGGCATTGGTCTGCTCGCCACCGCCGTGGTCTTGTTCCTCGCGTTCGGTTCCCTCTTCGCGATGCTGTTGCCCCTCGGCGTGGCCCTCTTCGCGATTGGAATCGCGACCGGCGCCACCACCCTGTTGAGTCACGGCCTCGCAATCGCGAACTTCGCCCCGATTCTCGGCTCCTTGATCGGACTTGGCGTGGGCATTGACTACGCCCTGTTCATCGTCACTCGAAGTCGACAAAACCTGCGGCAGGGCATGAGCGTCGAGGACGCCATCATCACCGCGGTCGACACGTCGGGGCGCGCGGTACTCTTCGCCGGCGCGACGGTCTGCGTGGCCCTGCTCGGAATGTTGATACTGGGCTTCTCCTTCCTCGTCGGCCTAGGCGTGGCCGCCGCGCTGACCGTGTTCATCACGATGATGGCCTCATTGACGCTGCTGCCCTCATTGCTGGCGTTCCAAAAAATGCGGGTGCTCAGCCGCCGGGAACGACGCAAGTTGGCGGCGAGCGGACCAGAAGCGGCGCTCGTGCAAGGTGGCTGGCGGCGTTGGGCCGACTTCGTGGGAAAGCGTCCGCGCACGCTGTCGGCGCTGGCCCTCCTGACGATCGCCATCTTTTCAATTCCGCTCTTCTCATTGCACCTGGGCCTCTCCGACCAGGGTTCGGATCCGGCGACCTCGACCACGCGACTGGCCTACGACCAGATTGCCCAGGGCTTCGGGCCCGGCTTCAACGGACCGTTGTTGGTGGTTGGCTCAATCCACAACGTCTCCGACAAGGTAGCCATGCGGAAGCTAGACAACGTGCTCCAGGGAAAGCCGGGCATCGCAAAAGTCAGCCCCGTTGTACTCAGTCCGACCGGTACGGTCGCCTTGATCACCGTGGTCGCCACGACGAGCCCGCAGGACCTCAAAACGTCACAACTCATCACGGCGCTGCGCGACACGTACGTTCCCGAGGTCACCGCCGAGACGCACACCCAAGTCTTCGTGGGTGGCCAAACGGCGCTCTCGAACGACTTCTCCAATGTGCTCGACAGCAAGATCCCGCTCTTCATCTCGGTGATTGTCATCCTCGGTTGCCTCCTGCTCATGGTGGCCTTTAGGAGCGTCTTGATCCCGCTGACCGCAGCGATCATGAATCTGTTGGCGGTCGCGGCTTCGTTTGGTCTCGTCGTAGCGGTCTTTCAGTGGGGCTGGGGTAGTTCGCTCATCGGATCGGGCTCGGGACCGATCGAGTCCTTCTTGCCCATCATCATGATCGCCATCCTCTTCGGCCTCTCCATGGACTATCAGGTGTTCTTGGTGTCGCGAATGCACGAGGAGTGGGTGAACACCGGCGACAACGAGGGCGCCGTCATTCACGGACAGGCCAATACCGGTCGCGTGATCTCGGCCGCCGCCCTCGTCATGATCTGCGTGTTCCTGGCCTTCGCCGTGGGCGGCGAGCGCATCATCGCGGAGTTCGGCATCGGACTTGGGGGCGCGGTACTGATGGATGCCTTCATCCTTCGAACCGTGCTGGTGCCCTCGCTCATGCACTTCTTCGGCAAAGCCAATTGGTGGATGCCCAAGTGGCTCGACCGGGCCGTTCCTCACCTCGCCGTGGAAGCGAACGAAGAGTCCGCCGCCATTTAGTATCCCGGCGGTCTTAACGTTCGCTGTAATTCAAGAGATCGCTGAGTCGCTCCAGCACCGAGATGGTCGCAGCGACCACGTCGTGTTCGGCGACGTTGAGTTCGCCCAACGCGCTGCGCAGCGCTTCGGTGCTTCTGGCGCGCAGTTCGCCGAGCAGGGCACCGCCCTCGCTGCTCAACTCCAAATTGCTGGCGCGACCGTCTTCGGGGTCAGGAATCCGCGTGATCAGTTTTCGTTCTTCGAGACGGTCAACGACCCGGCACATCGTGGCGGCCGACGTGCCCTCCACCTCGGCGAGCGTTCCCAGGCGCAGCGGACCCAGCTGCTCGATCCGCGCAAGCGCCGACGTCTGCGAAGGGGTGACGTCGTCGATCGCCGAACGTGAACGAGCACGCAACTGGCGAGAGATGCGCGTGAGGGCCACCAGGAGTCCGGCCGCCTCTCCGACGGCGTCGCCCTTGGCGGTCGGCGATTTCAACGGATCCGAAGTAAGTGCGCGGGAACCCTTCATAATGCCTAGTATATAGTTAGTTGTCAGTAACTAACTACTCTGAACCCGTAATTAAGGTTCGCCGATCCGCTGCACCCCAAGGAGATTGTTGATGTCGACTGAAATCGTGACCCCGACAGTCAGATCCGTGCACTACAAATGGATTGCCCTGTCGAACACGACCATCGGCATCCTGATGGCGACCATCAACGGTTCGATCCTGTTGATTGCCCTGCCCGACATCTTCCGCGGCATCAAACTCAACCCACTCGCGCCGGGCAACACGACGTACTTCTTGTGGATTCTGATGGGCTTCTTGCTCGTGACCTCGGTGCTGGTGGTGAGCCTCGGACGCGTCGGCGACATATTCGGTCGCGTCAAGATGTACACCCTGGGCTTCGCCATCTTCACGATCTTCTCGATCCTGTTGTCGGTGACGTGGATGACGGGCACCACCGCCGCTCTGTGGATCATTATCATGCGCGTGGGCCAGGGCGTGGGCGGCGCGTTCCTCTTCGCCAACTCCAACGCCATCATCACCGACGCCTTCCCCGCCAATGAGCGGGGCTTCGCCCTGGGCATCAACGGCGTCGCCGCCATCGGAGGGTCCTTCCTAGGCCTCATCCTCGGCGGCGTACTGGCGCCCTTGGAATGGCGCCTCGTCTTTCTCGTGTCGGTGCCCTTCGGACTGTTCGGCACGGTCTGGGCCCGCCTCAAACTTCGCGACAACGGTCGCCGGCTCCAGGCGAGCATCGACTGGCTGGGTAATTTCAGCTTCGCCGTGGGGCTCATTGCCCTGCTCACGGGCATTGTCTACGGGTTGGAACCCTACGGCGGCCACACCATGGGCTGGTCCAGTCCCTTCGTGCTGGCCTGCCTATTCGGCGGCCTCGCGGTGCTGGTCGGCTTCGTCTTCGTCGAACTGCACGCCACCGACCCGATGTTCCACCTCGACCTGTTCAAGAGCCGTTCCTTCGCCATGGGCAACCTGGCCGGATTGATGCTGGCGATGGCCCGCGGCGGCCTGCAGTTCATCCTGATCATCTGGTTGCAGGGCATCTGGCTGCCGCTGCACGGCTACAGCTTCAGCCGCACGCCGCTGTGGGCCGGCATCTACATGGTGCCCCTGACCGTCGGCTTCTTCCTCTCGGGGCCGCTGTCCGGTCGCCTGGCCGACCGCCACGGTCCGCGGCCCTTCGCGACCATCGGGCTCATCCTGACTGGCCTGAGTCTGATCGGACTCACCCTGCTGCCGATGAACTTCTCCTACCCGATCTTCGCCTTCCTCATCTTGTTGGTGGGGTTCTCCATGGGCATGTTCGCGGCGCCCAACACCAGTGCCGTCATGAACAGCCTGCCGGAACATCAGCGCGGCGCGGGCAGCGGCATGCTCAACACCTTCCAGAACTCGGCCGCCGTGCTCTCCATCGGCTTCTTTTTCACCATCATCACCATCGGCCTCGCCTCACGGCTGCCACAAGCACTCGTCAAGGGCCTGACCGCCCAGGGGGTATCGCACGCCGCCGCCGCCGCCGCGTCGCACGTACCGCCGATCGGCAGCCTCTTCTCGGCCTTCCTCGGCATCAATCCCTTGAAGGAAATCGTGAGCGCTTCGGCCCTAAGCGCCCACGGCGTGCACACCAGCGTGCTGCTGAGCCGGGCCTTCTTTCCGAGTCTCATTTCGGGACCCTTCGGCCACGGCCTGCGACTGGCCTTCGTGTTGGCCGCCGCGGTCTGCTTTATCGGCGCGGTCTTCTCATGGCTGCGCGGGGCGGGCCAGTCCCAGGTGTTTCACACGATGAGCGACAACATCGAAGAGGGGCTGTCGGCAGCGGGCGAGATCGCCATGTCCGAGGTGGGGGCCGGATCCACCGGGGTCTTCCTCGACGACGAAGACGAGTTGACGAACGCGTCGGCGCCAACGGACGCCGCTCGCTAGTGCGAGCAGCACATCGTTCGAGCCCATAAAGTTGACAACTTCCATCAGACTTCTCTAATATCTCCGTGCACGGGCTATCCGTGGCGGCCAGTGGTGGCGCACGAGCGATGAAGGAGACAGCGGTGACTGATTGGGGATTTGAAACACGTCAGATACACGCCGGGGCGGCGCCGGATCCAGCCACCGGGGCTCGGGCCACGCCGATCTACCAGACAACCAGCTACGTGTTCCGCGACACCGCCCACGCGGCGGCCCTCTTCGGCCTGGCCGAGCTGGGCAACATCTACACGCGCATCATGAATCCGACGCAGGCCGTCTTCGAGGAGCGAATTGCCTCGCTGGAGGGCGGGGTGGCCGCCCTGGCGGTCGCCTCCGGACAGGCCGCCGAGACGATTACCCTGCTCAACCTGGCCGAAAACGGTGGTCACATCGTGTCCTCGGCGGCACTCTACGGCGGCACCTACAACCTGTTCCACTACACGCTGCCCAAGCTGGGCATCGAAACGACCTTCATCGACGATCCTGATGACCTGGCCGAGTGGGCGGCGGCCATACGGCCCAACACCAAGGCCTTCTACGCCGAGACACTCGGCAACCCCAAGGGCGACGTGCTGGACTTCGAGGGCGTCGCCAAGGTCGCGCACGACCACCGGATCCCCCTGGTGATCGACAACACGCTGGCCTCGCCCTACCTCTGCCAGCCCCTGGCCCACGGCGCGGACATCGTGGTGCATTCGGCCACCAAGTTCATCGGCGGACACGGCACGTCGATCGGCGGCGTGATCGTCGACGGCGGCCACTTCGACTACGAGAACAGCGGACGCTTCCCCGGCTTCACCGAGCCCGACCCCAGCTATCACGGCCTGGTGTTTGGCCAGTTGCCCGATTTCCTCTTCCCGGCCCGCTTCGTCCTAAAGGCCCGCCTGCAATACCTGCGCGACACCGGTGCGGCCATCGCGCCGCTCAACTCGTTCCTCTTCATCCAGGGCGTCGAGACCCTGAGCCTGCGCATGGAGCGTCACGTGGCCAACGCCGTCGCGGTGGCCAACTGGCTCGAGACCCGCAGCGAGGTGAGCTGGGTGAAGTACCCCGGACTCGAATCCAGCCCCTGGCACGAACGCCAACTGCGCTACCTGCCCAAGGGCGCCGGCTCCATCATCGCCTTCGGCATCGAGGGCGGCATCGAGGCCGGCCAGCGCTTCATTGAGGGCCTGGAACTGTTCAGCCACCTGGCCAACGTGGGCGACGTGCGCAGCCTGGCCATCCACCCGGCCTCGACCACGCACTCGCAGCTCACCGAAGATGAGCAGGTCTCCACCGGTGTCATTCCCGAGCTCGTTCGTCTCTCGGTCGGCATCGAGTCGATCGAGGACATCTTGGCCGACCTCGAAGCGGGCTTCGCGGCAGCCAAGGGGTGACACCTGCGTCCTCCAATTATTGGAGCCCGGGCGACGACCCCGGGCGAAGGCAGTTCGTCACCCTGAAGCACCATGGGGGCGCCTTCAACCTAGAGGGCGGCGGCACGCTCGATTCGGTGACGGTGGCCTACGAGACGTGGGGCACGCTCAATACCTCTCGCTCCAACGCCGTGTTGGTGCTGCACGCCCTCACCGCGGACTCACACGCCGCCGGGCCCGCTGGTCCGGGTCACGGCGCGAGCGGCTGGTGGCAGGGGGTTATCGGTCCGGGACTGGCCATCGACACCGACGAGTACTTCGTGGTCTGCCCCAACGTGCTGGGGGCCTGTCAAGGCACGACGGGCCCTTCATCGCTCGCGAACGACGGCCAGCCCTTCGGATCGCGCTTCCCCGTCATCACCATCCGCGACCAGGTCTGCGTCGAAATGGCGCTCAGCGATCACCTGGGGATTGGGGCCTGGGCCTGCGTGGTCGGCGGATCCATGGGCGGCATGCGCGCCCTCGAGTGGGCCGTGGCCTATCCCGAGCGGATCAACCGCGCCGTGGTGCTGGCCGTCGGCGCGGCATCAACCGCCGACGAAATAGCGCTTTGTTCGCTCCAGGTGCGCGCCATTCGCGTGGATCCCAACTTCAACGGTGGCGACTACTACGCCCAGTCCCGCGGACCCGACGAAGGCCTGACCATCGCTCGCGGACTCGGTCAGTTCAGTTACCGCACGGGCAACGAATTCGACACACGCTTCGGTCGCGACCTCCAAGTACACGACGACGTCGTGGGCGCGGGCGACTACGCCATCGAGTCCTACCTCAAGTATCAAGGCGACAAACTAGTCGCACGCTTCGACCCCAACAGCTACATCGTCCTGAGCGAAGCGATGAATCACCACGACGTCGGTCGCGGCCGCGGCGGGGTCGCGGCGGCCCTGAAGGGCGTGTCGGTGCCGGTGACGGTGGCCGGACTTCTCTCGGACCGTCTCTATCCGATCGAGCTGCAGGAGCAATTGGTCGAACTACTACCCAACGCTGCGCCGCTGGAGATCATTTCGTCGCACTTCGGCCACGACGGGTTCTTGCTCGAGGTGGCGCAGGTGGGCAAGGTGATCGAGCTGGCCCTGCGCCGCTAGGCGCCCGCCAACTAATCTTCGGGCCCGTTGCCACCGGCGACGCCACGAACGGATTCTTTAGGCGAAAACGTATATGAAAGAATGGGGTATGGCCCCCTCGCACGCAACCATCGTTGTCTGCGACGGCGATGAGACCGGACAGGAGCTACTGCTCGAAGCGCTGCGGGCAATGACCCCTGAACTCTTGGGGGTGCCACTGGAACTCGTCCACTTCGACCTGTCACTCGAACGCCGTCGCGACACCAATAATCGAATTGTCCACGACGCCGCGGACGCCATGGTCGAAACCGGCCTGGGCCTAAAAGCCGCGACCGTCACGCCGCCCGGGATTGGCGGGGTCGGTTCGCCGAACCGCATCCTGCGCGAAGGCATCGACGGTTCGGTCATTGTGCGCACTGGTCGACCGATACCGGGAGTGGCACCGAGTTTCGCCGCCGGTCCGCCGATCATCGTGGTGCGCATGGCGGTCGGCGACGCGTACGGCGCCGACGAGGGACGCAGTGGACCGTCCGGTCAGATGAACGAAGTGGCCTGGCGCACCACGCGCATCACCCGCTCCAGTTGCCGCTTCGTCGCCGAATACGCCTTCCAGGCGGCCGAGCGAGAGAACGGGCTCGTCTATGGCGGACCGAAGTGGACGGTCTCGCCCGTCTACGAAGGCATGCTCAAAGAGGAGATGGACGAGGCCGCGAAGCGTCACCCCGCGGTCAATTACCGCCCCACCCTCATCGACGCCTCCTACGCCGGGCTGCTGATCGACGTGCACGACCAGCCGCTCGTCATCCCCGCGCTCAATCGTGACGGCGACATCCTGAGCGACCTCGTGCTGGCCATGTTCGGCTCGCTGGCCGGCGCCGAGTCGGTGCTGCTCTCACTGGACAAGGACCTGCACCCGCGCGTCGCGATGGCCGAAGCGCCCCACGGCACGGCCCCTTCGCTGCAGGGACAGAACGTCGCCAACCCCATGGCCATGCTCTTGGCCGGCGCCGCCGTACTCGACCAGGCCGCAGTCCACCTCGGCGATGCCAGCTACCAGTTGGCCGGTGCCCGGCTGCGTGCGGCGACCCTCGAGGGCGCGGCGCAGGGAATTCGGACCTTTGACCTCGCGGGCAACGCGTCGACCAGCGACGTCGTCGACGACGTCATCGCTCGTCTCCAGCTCACTGCCTGATTGAACGCACTATCGTCGCGGCATCGTCGACGTGCACAATGAAAGAAGCCGGGCCCTTCGGCCCGGCTTCTTGTCGTCTTTAGACGAGCGTTACATCATCCCGCCCATGCCGCCCATGCCGCCACCGCCGCCACCGGACATGATCGCGTCCGCCTCGGGCTTGTCGGCCACGATGGCCTCGGTGGTAAGGAGCAGGGCCGCAATGGAGGCAGCGTTCTGAAGGGCCGAGCGCGTGACCTTGGCGGGATCAATGACGCCGGCCTTGATCAGGTCTTCCATCTCTCCGGTGGCCGCGTTAAAGCCCACCGATCCTTTGGCGTCGGCCACTTCGCGCACCTTGACGGCGCCCTCGTATCCGGCGTTGGCCGCGATGAGACGAAGCGGCGCGTCGAGCGAGTTGGCCACGATACGAGCACCGGTGGCCTCGTCGCCGACCAACGTCTTGACTAACTTCTCCACGTCGACGCGCGTGCGCACGAGGGCCGTGCCGCCACCGGCGACAATCCCCTCGTCGATCGCGGCGCGGGTGGCGCTGAGCGCGTCCTCGAT
>PLXU01000126.1 GCA_003151555.1 Acidimicrobiaceae bacterium
GTATCACTGTGGGACCTGTGGTCTCACGCTCGGCCGCGATCACAACGCGGCCATCAACCTGGCCCGTCAAGGCCTGCCGGGGACAAGCTCCGGTACTGGACGTGGAAGGGAGGTAAGACCCGCGCGGCAGAAACTTGCTTCAACGGCATACCCCGATGAAGCGTCAACCGAAACGCTGGCAGTAGCCAGCGCGTAGGAGGTAGTTCGGCTCATAACTCGCAGCTGGTGAGCATTTACCGTACGCCATCAGGTCCCGAGTTTGCCGAATGGGAACGGAGTGTTTCGAGCAGTCGCTGTGCCAACGCGTGCGATTCGACCGTCATTTCGTCGCCGGCCAGCATCCGCGCGATCTCGCTGACGCGCTCATCGCCCCGTACCGTACGCACGGACGTGGTCGTGACCCCACCCGAGACGGTCTTGTCGATCACGTAGTGATGGTCGGCCTTGGCGGCCACCGAGGCGAGATGGGTGACGGCCAAGACCTGCTGCTTGAGGCCCAGTTCGCGCAGGCAGTCCCCGATCTGTTGGGCCACCTGACCACCCACGCCCGCGTCCACCTCGTCGAACACCGCCACCACGTCATCGTGGACCGTCTCGAGCGAGAGAGCCAGTAGCACGCGACTCAGTTCACCTCCGCTGGCCAAGTCCTGCAGCGCACCCTCGGCCAGCCCGGGGTTCGCGCGAAAGAAGATTCGCGCGTCCGAGCCGTCCAGGCCGAGCGCTTCGAATCGAAGTGACGCGTTAGCCAGCGCCACCCGGGGAAGTTGACCGGCGACCGCGTCGGTGAGCTGCTGCGCGGCGATCTCCCGGTCGTGGCGCGCCACGGCGGCCAGCGCCACCTCGCGTGACTCTAGGTCGGCAATTTCGCCGTCGAGGGTGACCAGGCGCGACGATTCCTCCACTCGGCTCGTGCGCTGCGTACGCAGGTCGTCGAGGGTCGTCAGGGCCGTCTCGAGTGAGCCACCGTATTTGCGCGCAATCTGCTGGAGCACGGACACACGTTCCTCCAGCTGGGAGAGGGCCCTGGGGTCGAAGGACTCAGGGTCGGCGAGCGACGCCAAATCGCGCGCCGTCTCACGGGCCTGTTCGAGCGCCGAGCGCAAGGCTTCTCGAGATGGGCCGTAGGTTTCGCCCTGGGGAATTCGACCAATGATCACGGCCAAGCGACCCAGTACGGCCTCGTCGCCATCGCCGTCGAGGCTCTCGAGCACGCCTACGAGGGCCGCCTGGCCGTCACGCAATTCGCTCAGCCGGGTCAACTCGTTCAAGGCGCCAGCGAGTTCGTCACCGGAAATGACCCTGACCGCCTCGAGTTCACCGATCTGAAATTCGAGGAAGTCCAGCTCGCGCAGCCTCTGGGACTCGTCACCGCCCAAACCCACGCGTTCGACGCGCGCCTCACGAAGTAATCGGCGCACGGCGCTCAACTCCAAGGTGTTGACTCCCGCGCTGGCGTCAATGATTCTGAGCACCTGCGCCGGACTACGCAAATCCAACGAGTCGTGTTGGCCGTGAATGACAATCAGTTCCGCCGCCAGCGTGCGCAGCGCCTCGGCGCTCGTCGTCGCACCGTCGAGCGCACTGCGTAGCCTCCCCGACGCGCCCGCTTCACGGGTAAGCACCACTTCTTGGCCGTCGCGGTCGAGGAAGACCGCGGCTGCGCGCGTATCGCCCTGTACGGCGTGCCGAGAGGTCGCGGCGTCCCCACCCAGGCACAGGTCGAGGGCGTCCAGCAACAGGGTCTTACCCGCGCCCGTCTCTCCGGTAATGACGTTAAATCCCCCACCGAATTCGATCCGGGCCTCGTTGATGACGCCGAGTCCGTGGGCGTAGAGTTCGACCAACTGCGATCTAGGCATGACCCTCTCGCAGGCTTTCACGAAGGCGAAAGCCAAGCTCAAAACTACGCGTGGCCACGACGCGCACGGGCGTCGGGCTGCGACGAATTTGTATTGAATCACCTGGTTCGAGCTCGCCAATAGTGAGACCGTCAGCGACGACCACCGCGGGCAGGTCGGCCACGACAAATTGCACCACCTTCTCGCCGGCCACCACAATCGAGCGGTCAATGGTGAAGTGCGGGGCAATCGGTGTGACGATCATCACAGGCAAGATCGCGTCGACCACCGGACCCCCGGCCGAGAAGTTGTACCCAGTGCTGCCCGTAGGCGTCGCGACCATGACGCCATCGGCCGAATACGTCAGGAACTCGTCACCGTCAATCAACGTCTTGACCCGTACCATGTGTCCCACGTGGGCGCGCTCGACGACCACTTCGTTGAGAGCAAACTCCTCGCCGTCACCATTGGAGAACGTGATCTGCAAGGCGAGACGTTCGGCGACGTGGTCGTGCGCCAGCGAGTGATTGATGTCATCAACGAGGTCGCTGGGCGGCACGTTCAGGAGAAAACCGAGCCGCCCCAAGTTAACGGCCAGCACTCGGGCACCGAATTCGTGGGCCAGACGCGCCGATTTGAGGAAGGTCCCGTCACCGCCCAGACTGATAACCAATGTTGAGGCGTCCAATATTGGCGCGACGCCCGAATCAAGCAAGTACAGCGAATTAGTGATACCCGCGTCGTCAAGTTGCTGGCCCGCAGCGCGAGCGAGCTCTAACGCGTCGTCACGGTTGCTGAAGGCACTAAAGAGCAATTGGGACACGATTCACCTCGTGGGGACAATGGTAGTAACAACAGGTCGCGTAATCGGCGAGATGGGCAACCTTCGTGCCGCGAAACTCGAAACCATCGATGCGTCCACTGTAGAGCGTTCCGAGAGCGGCGACGACACGAAGGACGCTAAAAACTCGATAGCCATGCGGGTAGAGCCAATGAATCCGACAGGTATCCGTTCAGCCCGACGAGTTGATGACGCAGCCGCCGCTGTTTGTACAACCTCTACGAAAAGTAGCGCGCTAGAAGGATTTGGCGCAGGAAATAATGGCCTTGGACAATGCTTTGGTGCCCTTCAAAAATGCGGCGTGGTTGGCCGCTTCGTATGCCCCCAACTTCGAGAGGGACGAAGCGCCTGCGTAATCCTTCAGGATTGTCACCAATTCACCAAGGACTTTCTTCGAGGCACTGTTCGGTGCTTCCGACGCTAGTTTTTCGTAAAAAGGAATAATAGATTTGGCCCACGATTTATAGTCGGTGAGACTCGTCCCCTTGGGAGCAGCAGCCTTGGAACTAAAGCCGATAATCGTCTTGCAGAAGGCACTCGCACTCGCGGAATAGGTGCCAGAGGCCCCGCTGCTCGGCGCGGCGACGCCCAAGGACAGAACCAATATCCCTGCGGCCACCATCCCGGCTACTGCAGTTCGTGAGGCGGAAGCCAACATTCTGGTTCGAGTAAGCAACGTAACTCTCCTTGATAGTGGGTGCGGAAGCGCCCGACGTGTACTGCATCTCCCCTACGCAAAAACCGCCTTGGCGGCGATGTCACTGACTTTCTACCAGATATGTCCGAATCCGTCCAACAACTTGGGCCCATATCTCTACCAGTACACCGTCTCGGCAACACCTTGCATCGTGCGCGCCCCACCCTCGGGTGCCATTTGCACGGTCGCATCGGGTAAAAGTGACGGGCAGGCATACTTCCTTTCGTTGCTCCATTCCATGCGGTCACGATCGAGGATCGGAGCACGTGGATGTCGGTGCCTGACCTGACCCCACTCGATAGTGCGCCATCGCACTACAACATCCGCCAAAGGGACATGTTCCTTCGCACGCTGCCCTTTCTGGTTCTGGCCCTCACCGCCGACCCTCTCCATCGGCATCGCAACGTCACCCGAGCACGGCCTGACGAGTGCCGAACTTCTTCGCGGGGCCGACAAGGCGCTGTACGCCGCGAAAGCGGCCGGTCGCAATTGCATCGTGAAGGCGTCGGTTGTAGCGCCCGCCGCGGCATTCAATCAGACCAACGCGATCAACACCTACGTGATTTAAGAATCCTCTTATGTTGCACAACATTCACGCAACTGGTTTATCTCTCAGGGGATTCTAAGCAACTCGGCGATTTCGGACCTTTTTCACCGGCCTAAAATAGAAGAACGTGTTCAATCAATTGACGAAAGTCTTGGTCGCGGCCTCGTTGGCCTCGATGGGACTTTTCGCTACCACTGCCTTCGCCGCTGCTAGCGCGCAAACAATCTCTCCGGCGACGGGTTACGACATCAGCTATCCGCAGTGCAACGGCGGTTTTCCCGCGACCGCCGGCTTCGGCATCGTCGGCGTCAACGACGGTCACCCACTCACCACCAACCCCTGCTTGGCCAGCGAACTGGGTTGGGCCGCCACGACGGCCAACGCGTCGCCCGCCTTCTACATGAATACCGACAGCCCGGGGCCGCAGTACACCTCGAATTGGCCGTCCAGCCAACAGACCCCCGACGTCTGTTCGGGCGCCAACTCCACCGCGTGCTCCTACGACTACGGATGGAACGCGGCGCAGGTCTCGTTCAACGCGGCCGTAAGCGCTGAATCGGCCGGCGGTGTTGCGTCACCGACCACCGCCGCGCAGGCCGCCAAGTGGTGGCTCGACGTGGAAACAGGAAATCACTGGGAGACCATCGAATCGAAGTACGGCGCGACCGGCGCCTCGGACGCCATCGACCAAGCCATGCTGCGAGGGACGATTGCCTATCTCACGAGTGTCGGCGTCACGCAAATCGGCATCTACTGCACGTCGAGTCAGTGGCACACCATCACTGGCGGCGCCGGATCCACGTTCTCCGCCTTCCCGGCGTGGATGCCCGGCTACCCGACGTTGGCCGCGGCGGAAGCGGCCTGCCTGTCCGCGTCGTTCAACGGCGGGCGTGTCGCCATGATCCAGTACCCGTCACACGGCCTCGACGGCGACTACATCTGCGGCCTGGTGAGCACGCCCGCCTTGGCCTCAGTGGCGGTCGCGGAGTCGTCCAGCTTCACCGACCAGCTCGCCGTCGTCGGCAACGTGGGGACCGTCACGTACGTGCAGACGAGCGGCAGCCCCAACCTCACCGTGTCGGCCACGGGCCTCATCGCCACCGGCGGACAATTGGCGACGGGCAAATACGTGCTGTCGGGTACCACCAGTGACCCCAACAACGACCACGGCACCTTCAGCTTCACCCTGAACGTGGGCACCATCACTCAGAGCGCCCCCCTCGCCGCGTCGACCACGGTGCCCGGCACCTCAGGGTTCAGCCAGCAACTGGCGGGGTCCGGTTTCGACGGCACCATCACCTACGTCCAGTCAAGCGGCAGCCCGAACCTCGCCGTCTCATCCACCGGTCTCGTCACGACGAGCGGCACGCTCGCCAAGGGCTCGTACAGTGCCACCGGCACGACGAGCGACGCCAACGGCGACAAGGGGACCTTCACTTACGCGTTGGCGGTCGGCACCATAACCGAGAGCCTGCCCACTTCGATTTCTACGTCGATGAGTGAATCAACGACGTTCACGCACCAACTCGCCGTCTCGGGCAGCGCGGGCACCGTTGTCTACGTCCAAACGAGTGGCACCCCTAGCTTGACGGTGTCGTCGACTGGGTTGCTCGCGACGAGCGGTGCCCTGGCGGTTGGCTCCTACGTCGCGCGAGGGACCACCACGGACCCCGGCGGCGACAAGGGTACGTTCTTCTACAACCTCATCGTCACGGCCGACGTGGTGGTGCCGGTCAACTCGCTGCCCGTGGCTACGCGCGTCGTCGGTTACGCCGTCGCCGGGCGAACCGTGTCACTCGCGATCACTGGTTCCGGTTTCTATGGTCGGCCCCGTGTGACGAGTCACTCGGGCACGCGGGTGATCGTTACCAAGGACAGCGGGACGTTGCTCTTCCTCAAGGCCACCGTGAAAGCGCGATCACGAAGAGGCACGTTCACCTTCACGATTACCTTGGCCAACGGCGACCAGTGTCAGGTCAAGTACGTCCAGCGATAACTAATCGACTGGCGAGTTCAACGTGACCAGCCATCTGCCTTTCAAAAGGAGCCGCCATCGTGTCGCCGCGCTGACGTGCGGACGACCCGGTGACCATCGACGCCTGCTGCAAGAAGGCTCGACCCTTACACTCGTGGCGTGCACGAAAACAATGACCCTCGACCAGAGCCCGCGCCCTCAAGTTCGCCGCTGATCGAGGCCACCACGATTGGTGAGGCGTGGCTGATGGTGAGTGCCCGGATTATGGAGTCGGGACGGAACGGCGTGTACGACAAACTGGCGATGCGCGAGATCCTGTTGGCCACCTTGCACATCGCGAAGCCCCGTGCGCGAGACGAGATAATTGATCGCTACGCCGACGACACCCGAATGGCGTGGATGCACGCGAATTTTGGTGACCGCCGCGTCGTCGAAGCCCTCAGCGACGCCGATAGTTACGCCACCCGATTGCGCGATTGCGCCCGCGCCGGCCGTGACCAGATCCAGTGGGTATGCCAACGCCTACTCGTCGATCCGTCAACGCGTTCGGCCACAATAACGACGTTCCAGCCCCTGACCGACACCACCTACATCCCCTGCGTGAGCCTGCTGGATTTCTTTCTGGTTGAGGGCCACCTGCGCATCGTGGTCTACGCGCACAGCATTGACTTTGGTGATTTTGGTGACCGCCGCGTCGTCGAGTTAGCCGAACTCCAAGATGAGGTGGCAAGGGCCATTTCGGCCCCCATCGACACCATGACGATGATCATCAAGTCGGCTCACATCTACGACACTGACTTCACTTACATGCGAGAGGTTCTTTCAGCCAATCCGAACGTCTGAAGGTACGTCGCGTGGCATGAGTCCATTAGACGACGACTTCGTCGCGTTGGGGCAGCACGTCGCGATCGTCGCCCTATTGCTGAATGGACTTCACCTCGACGAACTCCTCGAACCCGAAGGCCCCGCGCTCGCGTCCCATGCCGGACTGCTTGTAACCACCGAACGGGGCCAGCGGATTGAAGTCGGCGCCGTTGATGTCCACCTGGCCGGTGCGCATCTTCTGGGCAACTTCAATGGCGTGCTCCTTCGTGCCGCCCCAGACGGCGCCCGACAGACCGTAGAGGGTGTCATTGGCAATCTCGATCGCTTCCTCCTCGGTGTCGTAGGGAATGATCGAGAGCACGGGTCCAAAAATCTCCTCGCGGGCGATCGTCATGTCATTGGAGACGTTCGAAAAAACCGTCGGCTGGATGAAGAAGCCCTTTTCAAGACCCGCGGGGGCCTCGGGCCCTCCGGCAATGAGCGTCGCACCTTCTTCGACGCCCTTGTTGATGTAACTGCGAACCTTGTCGCGCTGCACCGCGGACACCAGCGGTCCGAGGCCCGTGGTTTCGGCGAACGGGTCGCCGGGAGCGAATCCACTGGCCGCCGTGCGGGCGAGGTCCTCCACTTCGGCCAACTTCGAACGCGGCACCAGCATCCGCGTGGGGGCCGAGCACACCTGGCCCGAGTTGAGGTAGCAGCCGAAGATTCCGGCCGGAATGGCGGCCGCCAGGTCGGCGTCTTCCAAGATGATGTTGGCTGACTTGCCACCCATCTCCAGGGAAACCCGCTTGAGCGTCTGCGCGCACAGTTCCATGACGCGCTTGCCCGCGCGCGTCGATCCCGTGAAGGAGACCTTGTCGACTAAGGGGTGCGTCGCAATGGCTTCGCCCACGACCGAGCCGAGTCCCGTGACCAAGTTGAACACGCCGGCGGGCACACCGGCCTCGTGGATGATCTCGGCCAAGATGAAGGCGTTGATGGGCGCGACCTCGCTCGGCTTGAGCACGATGGTGCAGCCCGCAGCCAGCGCCGGGGCGACCTTGAGCGAGATCTGGTAGAGCGGGAAGTTCCACGGTGTGATCGCGCCCACGATGCCGACCGGCTCCTTCATGATGATCGAGTTACCAATCTCCTCTCGCCATTCGTACGTCGCCGCGCGTTCGGCGTTGCCCGCGAACTCGCCCAAGGGCAGACCCACTTGCAGCATTTCAGTGAGACTGCGCGGCATGCCGACCTCGTGGCTGATAACGTCAGCCATCTCACTGGCGCGAGCCTGAAGTCCTTCGGCGATCTTCTGGAGAAACGCCGCACGGTCCTTGGCCGGCGTGGCGGACCAACTAGGAAAGGCGCGTGCTGCGGCCTCAACCGCCTTGTCGATGTCAACCGCCGTCCCCGCGGGTACCGTCGCGAACACCTCTTCGGTCGTCGAGTCCGAGACCTCGAGTACCTCACTGGACGACGGCGCAACCCAGGCTCCGTCGATGTACAAAGAATCGCGAACAATCATGGTGTCCCCCGTTGTCAAGCCACCTTGGTGGCGCTAAACCCGGACGCTACCACTTCATTGGTACTCTCACCATTGAGTATGGGGCGCGAGAATGAGCCAGGACGCCTCCCCATTATGAAGGCGAGGGAGCAGCGCGAGACCATCGCTTTCGCGCCGCGCGACGTCCTATCTCGTTGGAAACTGTCACTTGGCAGATCGACGGGCGCTGCTTCTTCGCTCGGAAATTTCAGGATTCAGCGCCAATGGAAAGAACAATATGAACGGTGTCACCAACCTCGAGTCCTTCGGCCCCTCGTACCGAGGCCTTGACCGGCACGAGATAGCCACCGTCCTTGGGAAAGAGTGACGTTGTCCATCTCGTCTTGCCAATCTGTGCCGTCACCGGAATCACGCCCCAGCCGTAACTCACAAAAGCGGAGACCGCGTGAAGTTCACCACTTTCCTCTTGCGGCACGGTGACGAAATGAAACGGCGACGGCCCTTTCCAGTACCAGATTTCTCCGCTGAAGTTGAGTCGCACGCGCGCAGGCTAGCAACAGGCTCTTACGGGGAGCCGAGCTCACGATAATGGAAAGGCGTCAATATCTCCTATCGGTCCGCCGGTTAGCCCTAGGCGTCAACCATGGACGAAAGATTGTGCCGCCCGCCGATATCGTTGACGTGAGCCGGTCGAACCCCTCGCTACTGGTCGGCGCTTCGCCGACGAGTCTTGAAACTTCCGCACGAGATTGAGAAACAATATGACAGAAGCGCACCGCGACCAAGCCGGTACTCCCCGGGTCCCCGTTTCGACACAACTACACACACCACAACCGCCGCATCGCGAACACGTCAATTCACTGCGCGGTGCGAGCGCCGGCAACATAGGACGCACGTTTTGGCTGGGGGCCGCGGCGCTTGGATTAGTGGTCATTGCGGCAGTGATCGTGGTGAGTCTGATCTCCGCATTCAACGACCACGCCCGGGTCGATCGAATGAAGGCCCACGGAATCCACGTCGCCGTAATCGTGACGGCCTGCGACGGCAACCTTGGCGGCAGCGGCAGCAACGGTGCCGGATACACCTGCCGCGGCGCCTACCGCGTCGACGGCACGACCTTCCACGAAGTCATTGGGTCGATGGCTACATTCGCTGCGTCCGGAACGACCGTGCGAGCAGTGGCCGACCCATCGAATCACGGCACGATCACGCTGTCGTCCGCGGTCAAGACTTCGAAGGCTTCGCCCTGGGCTTTCGTCCCACCTGGCGCGATCGCAGTCGTGCTCATCATCCTGACATTTTTGTTCGTTCGAGTGGTGAGACGTAGGCCTTCCAATTGACAACATAAGACGCCACGAGGGCGTCCGCCATACCCGGGGGTTTTTGCGAAACGTGGGAGATCCGCCAAAGGCTTAGCCCAGCGGCTTCTCTCCGGGAGGCACCGCCCACCGCGCATCACAACCCACCCCTAAGCACTTCCAATGATCACGGCTGTCAGCGGTGCGCTCTCCACCACTGGCGTCGGCGGCGTAGTCGCGGACCGGTGCGTGGTGGTGAGCCTGTCCCTGCCCGGTTTCTCGTTGCACGATGCCCATATCCCTCCAATCAACGAGACGAACTCCAACACACCCTACGGTGCCTGCGCCCACTTGGCCCGAAGTTTCCACGATTGATGCGAATCGCGTGCTCGCGGCAACTTCGAATTTTTCGTTCCCTGAAGCGTGAGAATGCTCCCACCCAGTATTGGCGAGGGCCCAAGGTGCCCGATCAGGCCCCTTGCACTAGCCGATTGCGAAATGAGTACGCGTACGGGCTCGGAGTAAAACGAAAAACGGCGTGCCACGTAGGATGCCCCAGTGAGTCAATTCGACCTCATCATCTTCGACTGTGATGGCGTCCTTGTTGACAGCGAGCGATTGGCAGTGCGCACCGAAGCTCTAATCCTGGCCGAACTTGGGTGGCCGCTGTCTGAATCGCAGATCGTCGCTCGGTTTGTTGGCCGATCGGCCGCTGATATGTGTAAAGAGGTCGAAGCGCACATCGAGCGCGCGGTGGATTGGGATGAAGAATTCGAAGCGCGCTACCGAGAGGTCTTCGAGAAGGAGTTGGTTGCGGTCACCGGAATTGTCGACACGCTCAACGTAATTGATACGCTGACCTGCGTCGCGTCAAGTGGGACCCACGCCGGGATTAAGTACAGACTCGAAAAGACGGGACTCTTCACCCAATTTGAAGGCCGCATATTCAGTTCTGACGATGTTGCACGCGGCAAGCCCGCGCCGGATCTCTTTCTGCACGCGGCCCAATCCATGGGCGTTGATCCGCGAAACTGCGCCGTTGTGGAGGACAGCGTGTCCGGCGTCGTTGCGGCGGTGGACGCAGAAATGACGGTCTTCGGTTTCTCTGGCTCGGTGACCAGTTCTGAGAAGCTGGCGTCGGCCGGTGCAACCACCTTCGGCGCCATGAGTGAGCTGCCCAATCTCTTGATTGGCAACTAATGGGCGGAATTTAAGAAGCGTTATCGCTTGTCAGAGCCTGACGTGGCGCGATTGTTGACTCGCATTGATATTTTGCCACCTGGTCGCCCTTGAACTTTGGATCAAGGGCGACCATCCCCAGGCTGCTCTACTTCTCTACTTCTCTACGTAGATGGCGATGGGCGGCCGGACGCCATGACTCTCCATTAGGGCCTGCAATTCCGGCGGTGGCGAGGCCATTGCAGCCTGCATCGCCTCGACGTCGTCCAAATTGGCGCTGACCGCCACCGTGTTGCTGCCATCTGGCGCCACGCAGTCCACGACCTGTGAGCCACCCATGGCAGAAATGGCGCTGGCCCGTTCTTCCTTGAAGCTGAGCCACTTAGTTACGTCAACAACATTGTGAGTCATGATCATCTTCGCCATATTCAACTCCCCCTCGTAGCGATACGTGATTTTCACGCATCAGAACAACGTTCATAGCACAACGGCTGGCTACGCCAGGGCCGTCGTCGCAGCCTTCGTGAGATTAGGCGACCGGGTCAAGCGATTCGTGTCTGCGCGATGGCCTGAATAGATGGACATACCCCTTTTGCCGGCATTTGATTTCTTGAGGTCCAATTCTCTTTCACCGTTGAGGCCAGTTGCAGACTCGACATTGGTGTCGCATGGCCGACTCCAACAATCCGACTGGTGAGTTTGTCCCTGGGAAATATGGTGGACGCCTGACGACACAGCCGAAGCAGCAGTCGCAGTCGCAACGTGGATTTATCTCCCCTAGCAATTTCTTCAACCTTGACGTCGAGGGCGCTTCTCACGCGAAGCGTTAGAGGCGCGACAGGGTCTAACGCCAATCTTGGACTGCTCGGCCGAGGGTCTCGCTCACCTCGATCCTCAACAGCGTGGCCAGCGACGCCGCCGTGACCTCACCGGAGCTGAGGCGATCGGTCCCTTGAAAGCAATCCCAAAAGCGGACCAGTCCGTCCTCACCGTCGGCGTCGAACATCCTTGCCGCGAGACGCTGCCAGCGATACTGGTACCAGACGTAGTTCAGCGGGCTCATCGGGTCATCGCCACCCGTGTAGTGGGCTTCGAGCTCCTCCAGCGTGCTGTAACCCTCGGCGCGCATCCGAGCGCCGAGGCGCGTACTCTGCGCTCCCACGGTGGAGAGCACCTCGAGCGTGTTCAGACTTTGCGGCTGCCTCGTTGCGATGAACGCGTGGAGGCACAGATTGGCGAAGATCTCGCCCAACCAGAAGGTCGGCAGCCTGAGATCCCCGAGCACTTCGAATGCGTGGCCGAGCTCATGGATCGTGACGAGGTCGAAGAATGGCTGCAGATCCAAGCCACCGGCGCCGTCGGGGTACGTCGCAAGCAATCTCGTATAACCGCGAGGCGACGCCTCGTGAAGGTCCTGTCCCATTGCGATCCAGAAGTCTCCGCTTCGCGCGGGCATCACCACGATGCCGGGANNGACCATCGTCATCGTTAAAGAACGGAAGCCCGTACGGCTGCCTGCTCTCCCAGTGCGCCTCGTCGGCCACGATGACTGCGATGTCGGGCTCGACTCCTGAAAACAGGCGACTGAAGTAGACGTAGGCGTTCGCGGCGACGTCGGCCGCGGCCCGCGCGCGCACTAGTGACCCATCGCTGTAACGCACCTCAAACGGATAGCCGCCTAGGTGCGCAAGCCCTGATCCCATCGCCATCCGACAAAACCTAGTGGCCGACAGAAGCCCGGATGGACTGCAGCTTCAACGTGGCGGGCAATGGGTCTTGGTGCGCTGACCAACTGCCCTTGATTGAAGGTCCAGTATTGCCCCCACTTTTTGGTCCACTTCGTGTGGTGATTCGTACTTTGTCACACGGCGAGTGGACGAACATTCTCCGAGTTGAGATTGACGCCGTGGACTGAACTGCTGAGTCGTGGTTCAACCCTCTTTGTCAGTCCTAACCATCAAGCATTTCGACAATCAGACTCGACAACCTGCGTTAGCGTCGGGGTATCAAAGGAAGATACTGCGCAGGAGTTTGAATGTCTATTCTCAGCGAACGAGTCGACCAACAGGTTGCGGCGTACAATCAGGGTGACATTGAGAAGTTCGTTTCTACCTACGCTTCGAACGCAACAGTCACTCGTCACGACGGGAGTGTCGTCGCGTCTGGTCGAGAAGAGATACNNGCGTTCGTGATCGATGAGGAGTACGTCACAGGTTTCAATTTGGACGGTCAAACCTCACCGCTTCAGGCTGCAGTTGCGTACAGAATTGTTAACGGTCTAATCGCCGATGCACGCCTCTATCTCTGACGTTGTCTCTCTTGAAGTAGAACTCTTGTCAGCGACATTTTTTTGTAATCTGGTGTCGAAGGGCCGACGTGACTGGTCTGCAACCTTGAACTGGCGCTTGGACTAGATGGTGTGGGTTCTACTCCGTGGGCCGACGTCAACAACTTCCGGGTGGAGACTCGCAAGTTGAAGTAGTCGGCAGGAAACCAAACTAAGGTAAGCGACCATGATCCCAACGAATTTGTTCCTCGCGAATGCGGTCGCCGACTAGGGAGTTGACTCCCGCTGTTTTCGCGCCAGGTTTTCTATGTCTGATCCGTTCATGAGCTGTATGCCATGTTGAGATGCAAGTACCCGAACGTGTTCGGTGAACTCCGAAGTCGTGACGAACAGTTTTAGATCTGCATGGTGGTGTAGATGAGCCATGCCAATGAATTTCTCGATTTCCGGAGAACCAATCTTCTTGGTCCTCGCACGCCTCTTGCACTGGACCAGCACGGTGCGGCCTGAAGCGTCACGGCCGGTGATATTGACAGAAAGATGACCTCTACCGCCAACTCGTTGGAGATCGGTCATCCCGAGCATCTGTAGCACGACGGCCATTGCGTACTCGAACTGCGTAGGTGAGAGGGCCAGGATTAACTCAATGTCCCCTGATAAGGCAGCAGCGCGTGCGGCTCCCTGCTGTTCTTTGGTTTCCCGCGCTTCCTGATCGGCTTGGTGCTTCTCTGTGTCATTCTCATGATTGTTGAGTGACTCAATCGCGTCAGGTAAGAAGTAATAACCCATATAACTCATCGGAAATCCTTCCCCAGTGAGACGAACCAATCCTAGGTCATTCGCGACTCCGAATAGTTCGTACCGGGTTCCTGACGCCACTAGAAGACTGTGCCAAAGAGTGATTTAAGCAGCAAGCCGGCTGCGCACGAAGCCAGCTCGACGAGCGTGCATTCCCTGTATCACCTCACCCGCAAACTACATCCGGAGAATCTGAAGGGCCAAAACCGTTTCAAATGAATTGAAAGCAAGGTACCGGAGATTGTTGGTGTCGAAGGCCCGACGTGACAGGTCTACAACCTTGCACTGGCGCCTGGGCTAATCCGGGTGAATTGGAGTTTGCGTCTCGACGTCATAGGTCTGCGACGATCCAGTAAAGGCCGGTCATTAACGAACTACTGCAGGGACCACCTTCGCCCAGCGTCAAGCGATTCGTACCTGTGAATCTCGCCCGGTTACGTCGAAGAATGTACCGATTCGAAGAGTGCACTGACGGTTCAGTACGACGGTATCGGAGGTCTGACGTGCCGGGCCAGCAGTTCCGCTTTCGCTCCCTTGCACGAGTGGTCCGCCACTCGTGAGGTGCTTAGCGATGCCGCGACCAGTAGCGGTGGGCGCGGTGTCGCGGGTGTTTTGTGGATGCCTGTTGTTCGACGCGCTGAAGTTCGTCCTTTGCCGTGGCCTTGACCCAGCGCGAAATTTTGAACCTGTTCGTCATTGTCGCCTCGCTCTTATGACTTCAAACTACAGACATATTGACTCCGTCACCTTTGGACGTCAAATCTGGTGTCGAAGGCCCGACGCAACAAATCTGCAACCATGGACTGGCGTTTGGGATAGACCGTGTGGGATCGTAGCAAACCATTCTCTTGGATTCTCGAGCAGGTCGCAATATCAGGAAAGCGGCGCGAAGAACTCCAATGCAATATTGTCTGGATCCCGGAAGGGCAGAACGGATCCATAATCCGCATCGATAATTCCCGCGTTCTCTATTCC
>PLXU01000183.1:0-4311 GCA_003151555.1 Acidimicrobiaceae bacterium
CGTCGGGGGCCGCCCCGTCGAGGTCTTCGAAAAATTCGGCCATCTCGCGCTGCCAACGTCCGTTCACTTCGCTGAGCGCCATTGCCTTCTGGGCAAGATCAAAATCCTCGGTCTCCAAGTAGCCCAGCAGCGTCCCGTCGCGCTTGAGGAACAACGAGTAATTGTTCCAGCCAGCCTCGTGCAGGGCGCTACGCACCTGCGGCCAGACATTTTCGTGTCGCTCGATGTACCCGTCGAGGCGCTCGGGTCGCACATTCAGTTGAAAACAGATTCGCTGCACGGGTTCAACACTCTCACGCAACGACGCGATTTTGTCCGGGGCGACCGCCTCGTGGCGACGCCCCGGACCTTCTGGGTTGGGAGACCAGACTCCGGGAGAATGCGGTGTGCACCGAGGTCACTCTGGTAAGCACGCTTCCCCCTAACACTCGTTCTCGTATCAAGAAATACCCAGTCAAGTAGAGCAGGCCCGGGCACATCAGTCAACCGATTTGAACATATTAGTCACATCGCAAGGTGTTTAAAGTAACATTCTGAGAAAAGGACGGCCCTTTCGGCCGCCTTCCCTGCCCCTACAATCTCAGTAATTCAGCCACTTCGTCAAGGAGAGCACGGTGCGCATATCTCTGTTCGTCACCTGCTCGAACAACATTTTGCACCCTCAGACCGGCCGGGCGGTGGTGACGGTCCTCCAGCGCCTGGGTCACGAGGTCGAATTCATCGAGTCGCAGACCTGCTGTGGACAGATGCACCTGAACGCGGGCTATAGACAAGAGGGCCTGAGTTTGGCTCGAACCACTATTGACGCCTTCGAGCGCGCTGAGTACATCGTGGTGCCGTCGGGCTCGTGTACGAGCACGATCCGCCACCTCTGGCAAGACGTTGCCGCAGACGCGGGCGACTCGGAGTTGGCTGCCGCCGCGGGCGCGATGGCTCCCCGCGTCTTTGAGTTCACTGAATTCCTCGTTGACGTCCTGGGCGTCACGGATGTCGGCGCCCGGTTCGCGAGGCGAGTCACGTATCACCCGACGTGCCACTCGCTGAGGTCGCTTCGCGTCGGTGATCGACCGTTGCAACTCCTGAGGAACGTCGCGGAGATCGACTTGGTGGAACTGCCCAACAGCGACTCCTGCTGCGGCTTCGGCGGCCTTTTTGCCCTAAAGAATGCGGACACGTCGGCGGCGGTGGGTCGAGACAAGCTCGCCATGGCCGCTTCAACTGGCGCGGACGTGGTCTGTGCCTCGGACAATTCCTGCCTGACCCATCTCGCCGGACTCCACAAGAAAGCGAAGCGACATTCTCTGGACGCGCGCGTACGAGACATTGAATTCAAGCACATCGCGGAAATTCTCGCCTTAACCGGGACGGACCTCTAAGTGGCAAGATCATTCGCCGGGTCGCCTGATTTTCCTATAGGAGCGAAAACGTCGTTGGCCAACCCCCAACTACGACGCAACCTCTTGAGGGCGACGACAACAATTCGAGCCAAACGAAACTTACGGGTTTCCGAGCTCGACAACTGGGAGGAGTTGCGACTCGCCGGCGAGGCCATAAAGGTCGAAGCCCTCGCGAACCTGCACGAACTGCTCAGGCAGTTCGAAGAGAAGGTCACGGCGGCGGGCGGCCAGGTGCACTGGGCGCTCGACGCGCAAGACGCGCAGCGCATTGTCGTTGAGCTGGTTGCGTCGACGATGTCGAAGGAAGTTGTCAAGGTCAAATCGATGACCACCGCGGAGATCGACCTCAACTCCGCGCTCGAGGCGGCCGGCATCACCGCCTACGAGACTGATCTGGCCGAGTTGATCGTGCAGCTCGGTAACGACCTACCCAGTCACATCGTGGTGCCAGCCATCCACCGCAGCCGCGACGAGGTGCGAGACATCTTCGTCGAGCACATGGGCGAGTGGGGACTACCCGCGCCCGACGGCCTTTCCAACGAGCCCGAAGAACTCGCCCGAGCGGCGAGGCTGCACCTGCGCGACCGCTTTCTTGCGTCGCACGTGGGCGTCTCGGGCGCGAATTTCTTGGTGGCCGAAACTGGGTCAGTCGCGATAGTCGAATCGGAGGGCAACGGAAGAATGTGTCTCACGATTCCCGAGACCTTGATCACCATTGCGGGAATCGACAAAATCATTCCTCGCTTCGAAGACCTCGACGTCTTCTTCCAGGTGCTTCCTCGCTCGGCGACCGGCGAACGCATGAATCCCTACAGCTCAATATGGACCGGAGTGAGCGCGAACGACGGCCCCCAGGAATACCACGTGGTACTGCTCGACAACGGACGCTCGAGCGCACTGGCGGACCGAACGGGCCGCGAAGCACTCCGCTGCATTCGCTGCGCGGCCTGCCTCAATGTCTGTCCCGTCTACGAGCAAGTGGGTGGACACGCGTACGGTTCCGTCTATCCCGGGCCGATCGGCGCCGTGCTGACGCCCCAACTCAATAACGTGGCGAGCGACCACGTCGCGAGGTCGCTCCCCTACGCTTCCACCCTCTGCGGAGCTTGCTTCGACGCCTGTCCCGTTCGAATCGACATCCCCCGACTGCTCATCCATCTTCGCGCGGAGGTCGTCGACGGCCAACGAGGCTGGCTGCCCAAGAGCCAAGAACAGTTCATGATGCGCTCAGCGTCGTGGGTCTTTGGGAGTGCTCGCCGGCTCAGTGCCGTCGCGAGGACCGGAGCTTTTGTCGGCCGCTTGGCCCGAGGGCGCGAGATTCCGCTGCCTGGTTGGTTGTCCGGATGGAGCAAATCTCGTCGCACTCCACTGCCCAGTGAAGGCTCTTTCCTCTCGTGGTGGCGCTCGAGCACACTGCGTGCGTCACCGACAACTCAGTCACGTCACTCGAAACAATCGCGTGCCTCAACCCACACGAGGGTCGAGCCTCACGCGGTGGGCATTCGACGGAGCCGACCTCCCCGATTATCGCCCCGCGTCAATGCTCGCGAGGTCATCCTGGCAAGCGTGGCCGCCGCCAATGAGGCGCAGGGTGCGAATGCCTCGGTGCCACGAACGTATCGGCGCCCCGCGAGGGCCGAAACCATGACGAGATTAGAACTCTTCACCCAACGGGTGAGCGACTATCAAGCGGCGGTGTCGTTCACCACGCCCGCACAGCTCGCCTACTCAATCGCGCACGCCCTTGCGTCGCGTGGGTCGACGTCAGTCGTCGTGGCACGAGGTGCACCATCCGCCTGGTTGTCCGCTCACCCCGGACCGGTCGTCGTCGACGATGGTGACGTGGAGGTGACGACGTTGAACGACACCGACGCCGTCGTGACAGGTTGTGCCGCGGCGATTGCCGAGACCGGGACCGTGATCTTGAATTCGGATCCCGATCAAGGTCGGCGGATTATCTCGCTCATCCCTGACCATCACGTCGTCATCGTGCGCCAAAGTCAAATTGTCCCCGACGTGCCAGACGTGATCGAGCGACTGGACCCTTCGCGCCCTCAGACGTGGATCAGCGGCCCGTCCGCGACCAGTGACATCGAGTTGAGTCGAGTCGAGGGAGTGCATGGTCCGCGAAAGCTCGACGTGATAGTCCTGCTCGACGAGTAGCAAGCCCTACGAAGAAAGCCAGAGGGAGTGCTTACGCAACCGATTCGTGGGCGATGGGTTCCACGTGAAGAATTTCCACACCCAACTCTCGGGCGACTTGAATCGTCCGGTTGAGCGGCGAGGCATTGGTCACGATGAGATCAATCTCATGCAGTGGCGCGACATTCACAAAAGTCACCTGACCCATTTTGGAGGCATCGGCGAGGACAACAACTCGTCGACTTGACTTGATAGCGGCCAATTTGATTTCCGTATCTTCCAGGTTGTATTCGGTGAGGCCTTTTTCCTCACTGAGGCCAGCGGCGCCAATGAACACCGAATCGCAATTCAGGCCGTCGAACGAGCCCTCCGCCCGCGAACCGACAAGGCTCATCTCGCCGTGGCGCAACTTGCCACCCGTGACCATGACGCTGATTTCCGGCTTCGTATCGAGTTCGCTGGCAATCAACAACGAACTCGTGATAATTGTCAGTCCCAGTCCCGGATTGATGGCCTTCGCCATCTGCAGGGTCGTGGTTCCGCCGTCGATGATCGCTGTTTCACCGGGCACCAACAACTCGGCCGCGGCTTCGCCGATGCGCTGCTTGGCTTCGCTCTCGAGCGTGGCCCGCTGCATGATCGGTGTCTGATAAGAACGGCTCTGCGTGGATATTGCACCGCCGCGTACCCGAAGGGCCAGGCCCTCAATTTCCAGAAGTTCCAAATCCCGGCGGATCGTCATTTCCGACGTACCAAAGGTCTGCGCGAGTTC
>PLXU01000183.1:4355-4512 GCA_003151555.1 Acidimicrobiaceae bacterium
TCACCGGCCAATTGTGAGGTTCACGTCTCCGTGTGATTGCGGGGACATAAACCCGCATTTGGGGTGTCCACCTCAGAGGAGTAATACGACGAACCGTCGGCCTGTCACAATGGCTACAAATCAAGGCAACGACCGACAGACAATGGAGATCGAAGAT
>PLXU01000166.1 GCA_003151555.1 Acidimicrobiaceae bacterium
CCTCGCGGGTTCTCGACTTCTGTTTGGCGCGACCTCGAACATCCAGCCGACCGGCTCGGTGGCCGGAGTGGTCGAGTGGGTCACCGAGCAGTTGCAACTGGAGGGATCATCGAAGTCGACGTTCACGGTCACCGCACGGCTATCGACCGTCGACAATCACTGGGCCAAGTACGTGGTGGGGTGGTCGCCCCCTGGGACCGCTCGAACCGTGCTCGGCTACACCGAGTTTCGCCGTCACCAGTGGGTCATTGTCGCCAGCGGCTACTCGAACGTCGGCTGTCCCGTGGGTCCTCTGGGCCGCATCGTCGTTCCCCTCGCGGTGATCCAGGGCTTCGGCCTGTACTGCCCCCACATTCAGACATCGGTGTCGCCGTGAGCAGTGGGGCGAGGCGCTCGGCGGTCGCGTAGATCAGAGCATCGAAAATCGCCACGTACGGGGTAATTTGGCCCAATGTCCGACGACACCGATGAGACAGGGGAGTGGTTGAGGCAGGCCCGCCGCAAGAACCGGGGTCGGGTACGCTCGCCGCGAAAACTCGCGCTGCTGTTCGTGCTCGTCTTGGTGCTGGGCGATCTCGTGTGGTCGCTCGCGACGATTCACGGTTCGCTCACGAGGGGAACCGCTGCGGGCCTCGTCAAGACGGTGGAGTCAGAGATCTGGTTTCCTTCCCACGCCACCGTCACCCCCATGATCTCCGGCGCGGATCAGAACTGGGCCGAGTTCTGGATACCTCCCTCCGCGCATCGTCTGGGCGGGTTCCGCTCGAAAACTTTCTACGGCTTCGCGCAGTTTCAAGGAACCTCGTGGGTCGTTGTGGGCGAGGGCGTCGCTCACGTGTGGTGCCCGCCGCCCACGGGAAATCTCAGTGTTCCCACGGCCGTGCTCAACAGCATCGGGAGTCTGTGCCCGTCGGGATAGTGAGTCGGGCCGTGGTGGAATAGAAATTAGTTCGGTTAGGCTAACCGAAATGACGAGCGCGACGGGCCGCCCACCGCGGTGATCCCGACCTTCGTCATCTTCCTGCGCGAGGGCATCGAAGCCTCGATAATCGTGGCGATCCTGCTGGCCTACCTGGCGCGCATCGACCAACGCCAGCACTTCCGCGACGTCTGGTTGGGCGTCGCCGCGGCATTCGTCTTGATACTGGGCGGCGGCGTCGCGGCCTACTTTCTCATCAAGCACTACGACGGCTCGAACATCCAGACGTACTTCGAAACCGCCACCTACGTCATCGCGGCCGGCGTGCTCACCTTCATGACCTTCTGGATGCACAAGCACGCCCGCACCATGGCCAGGGAACTGGAAAGTCGCAGCGAAGTGGCCCTGACCAAGGGCGGCCGCGTCGGACTGGGTCTGCTGGCCTTTCAGGCCGTCGGTCGCGAAGGTCTCGAAACGATGGTCTTCACGCTGGCCATTGTCTTCGCCAGTTCACGCCAAGCCGCGACCCCGGTGCACGGGAACCTGCTCCTTGTCGGGGCTGTGGCGGGACTCGCGTGCGCATTGGGCATTGCCTTCGCGATCTACAAGGTCGGCGCGAAGCTCAATTTGCGACGATTCTTCCAGGTGCTCGGCCTGGTCCTGATGCTGTTCGCCGCCGGTCTGCTCTCGGACGCGGTGGAGAACCTTCAGCAACTGCGTTGGTTGCCCTTCGGCACCCACGTGGTGTGGAACACCAGCGGCGTGGTGACCGAATCGTCGAACCTGGGTGACGTGCTGCACTCACTGGTTGGTTACGCCGAGCGCCCGACGGTGCTGCAGATCATCGTCTGGGTGATCTACGTGGTAATGAGCATGTCGATCTTCCTCTACCTGGGCCGGGACCGCAAACCAACAAGCGGTACGCCCGCCACGCCGCGCAGCGAACCGCGAACCACCAAGAAGACCCGTCACTTGCCGACGTAAGAAAGCGTTAGGCCGCGGCCGAGGACGTTGACTTCATGCGCGCCAGCAGCGTGCTCACCAGGTTCGAAATGAATGGCTTCGTCTCGGGCCACTTGGCGACCAGGGCTCCCATCGTCACTTCGTAGTGACCGCTGGTAATCTCCACCATCACGAGATGCAGCGGGCGATTGATGTTGGGCAACGTGAGCGTCGTCACTCCCCCGCGCGACCAACCCTTTTCGTAGGTCTTGGGTCGGTAGGTGGTGGTGTCACTGAAGGCCGACCCCTGCGCGTACGTCTTGAGGATGAGCGCCTGAGACTCAACGAAGCAGTTGCCGAAGGGTTGCTTTGTCATCTCGGCGGTGTCCTTTTCGACCTTCACCGGGGTGGAGTAATACTGGGCCGTCGACGCCAGTTGAATGCCGCCAAAATCCTTCGACGTGAAAAATTGGGAGGTCTCTTGATAGACGGGGACCTGTCCGGCCTTACCGTAGACGCGGTCCTTGGCGTTCGACACTCCCATGCAGGCGTCGAACGCCTTGATGATCTTCTCAAACTTCGCGTTGACCGGCCCCGTGGTGGTGGTCGTGACCGCGGCGGGCGTGCTCGGCGGGAACAGGGTTTCGAGCGACGTCACGCCGGTGGTGAAGAACGTACGTGGCAAATCTTTGAGCGTCAGGTTGATCGCGTTGGCGCTGGCCTCTTCTTGCGCGCCCGACGTGCCGCTGGAAAACCACGCCGCGATGCCGCCGGCCAAGGACGCGACGAGGACGACGGCTACCACCGCATACGCCGCGGCGCGACGGCGCTGGCGCACGACCAGTCCCCCGTGGGCGCCCACGACGTTGCTCAGTTGGTCGTAGTCGCGTCGACTCACGGTGCGCCAGCAGTAGCGCACGCCACCGATGGTGGCGAAGAGCGCCATACCGCGCGCAAAACGCAGCAGTTGCACGTTGCTAATTTCGTCCCACGGCGTCTGCCAGGCAACGGCCGGCTCACCGGCCAGTTGCGTGAGGCCCGAATCGTCGGCCAGCAGGGTCACCGGTGAGGTCGGTCCGTAGGGAACGAAACTTGGTCGAACGACCCAGCCTTCGGACCGGATTGATGGGCTCATAGCGTGGCGACTTCCTTCGCGGCCTCTGCCGCCAACTCAACTGTACGGGCGAGGTCATCCTCGCTATGCGCCAGCGACACAAAGAGGATCTCGTAGGCTCCCGGCGCCAGGGCGACGCCGCGCGCCAGCATCGCGTGAAAGAACGGACCGTAGAGTCCGTTCTCGCACAGCACCTTGGCTTCGCCGAAGTTAGTGGGAGGCAAAAACGGCTCGCGCGAAAGGTAGAGCCCCAGCAACGGGCCCGCGACCGGCGTGGCGCAATAGAGTCCCGACNNGTGAGCATCGCCAAGACCTTCGCCCCGGCCGCGGTCGCCAGGGGATTGCCCGAGAGCGTGCCCGCTTGGTAGACCGCTCCGAGCGGGGCTAGGTGCGCAAGTAGTTCGGCCGATCCGCCGAAGGCCCCCACCGGCAGTCCTCCCCCGATGACCTTGCCGAAACACCACAGGTCCGGCTTCACACCGAAATACTCGCTCGCGCCGGCGTAGGCCAGACGAAAGCCAGTAATGACCTCGTCGAAGATGAGCAGTGCGCCCACCCGATCGCACTCGGCGCGCAGACCGGCCAGGAATCCGTCGGTCGGCACCACCAGGTTCATGTTCGCGGCCACCGGCTCCACCAACACCGCGGCGACCGTGTCGTCGAGCGTCGGCGCCGCGTTGTAGGGCGCCACGATCGTGTCCGCGACCGCGCCGGCGGTGACGCCGGCCGAGCCGGGCAGTCCCATCTGGGCCACGCCACTGCCGCCGGCGACCAGCAGCGCGTCGGAGTGTCCGTGATAGCAGCCGTCGAACTTCACGATCTTGTCGCGTTGCGTGGCGCCGCGCGCCAGGCGCACGACGCTCATCGTCGCTTCGGTGCCCGAGGAGACAAAGCGCACCTGTTCGAGTCCGTCGACGCGACTAGTCATCAGTTCGGCCAACCTCACCTCGCCGGGCGTCGGTGCGCCGAACGTCGTGCCCTGGGTGGCGGCCTCTTGCAGGACCGCGACGACGTCGCGGTGCGCGTGGCCCAAGAGCGACGCGCCGTAGGATTGGACAAAATCGAGGTAGCGGGTGCCCTCGACGTCTTCGACGTAGGCCCCCTCGCCGCGCACCACTGTGTAGGGGGTGCCGCCCACCGCACGAAAGGAGCGCACCGGCGAGTCAACACCGCCGGGAATTACTCTCTGTGCGCGATCGAACCACGACTGGTTAGAACCCGTCAACGGCCCAGCTCCTCGGCGACTTCTCGCGCGAAGTAGGTCAGCACGAAGTCGGCGCCGGCCCGTCGCACGGCCGTGAGCTGCTCGATGGCCACGGCGGTGCCGTCGATCCAGCCATTGGCGGCAGCGGCCTTCACCATGGCGTACTC
>PLXU01000028.1 GCA_003151555.1 Acidimicrobiaceae bacterium
ACCGTCACGATCGGGGCCAAGGACGGACGGGCGGTCGAAGAGGCCCGTCGTCGTATTGCCCTGATCCTCGATCCCCCGACGGCCGAAGTGGGCGCGATCTATCAGGGTCGCGTGGTGAACATCGCCAAATTCGGGGCGTTCATCTCGATCATGCCGGGCCGCGACGGGCTGNNCGCTCAACGGGGGCAAGCGCATCGGCCAGGTCGAAGACGTGGTCGAGCTGGGCCAGGCGCTGGAGGTTCGCGTCGACGACATCGACCCCCAGGGCAAGGTATCGCTGTCCCTGGCGGGCGAGTACGCGAACGCCGAATCAAGTTTCAATGACGCACCGCGGGCCCCGCGCCCACCGCGCGATTCAAACGACCGTGGAGGACGCGACGACCGTGGTGGTCGTGGTGAACGAAGTGATCGCGGTGATCGCGGATCGAGCGAGCGTGGCGAGCGTGGCGAGCGTGGCGCTCGAGAGAGTAGCCCGTCCAGCGCGGCTTCGTCGGCCTTCGAGACGGCGTTCGAAGCTGAACTGGCCGGTGAGATCGGTGACCTCGGTCCCGGTGGTCCGGCGTTCAGCGCTGACGATGGTGGTGGACGTCGCAGTCCGCGGCCCCGTCGCCGTTAACTCTTAGCGGGCCGTGCGACACAGTCGTAATGACTGTGGCGCACGGCCCGCACTTTTTTTCGTAACTTGGAGACCATGACCTCGGCGATCGACACAACGCCCACGCGGTGGTGGCGACCACTGGCGCACGCTGATCGTGTCGCGATGATCTGGATCGTGGCCGTGCCGCTCTTGATCTTCATCGTGCCGGCGCTCTTCGGCCACCCGGCCATCCAGGGCGACAACATTATCCAGAACTTTCCACTCCGGGTACTGAGTGGTCGACAGATCGCCTCGGGTCACCTGCCGCTGTTCAATCCCTACGCCAACTCGGGCACGCCCCTGCTCGGCGGGCTCAACGCCGGTGCGCTGTATCCCTTGACGCTGCTCTTCGTCTTCATCACGCCCATCGCCGCGTGGATCCTCAACCTGATCGCGGTATACGTCACGGCGTCGCTCGGCATGTACGCCCTGCTGCGCTGGCACGGACTGCGTAGTCTCTCCTCGCTGGCGGCCGCCTTGAGTTACGCCTACACCGGCGCGATGATTGGCCAGATCGTGCACGTGGGGGTGGTGCAGGGCTTCTCCCTCATCCCCTGGGCCGTACTTATCCTGGTGTCGCTGTCGCGCCGATTACGCCGGCTTGACGGTTCGCCCAGCTGGTGGCGCTGCGCCCGTGAGGCGCTGCCCGCCACGATGTGCTTCGCGCTGCTGTGGGGTCTGACATTCCTCACCGGCGAGCCGCGGGCCATCGCCGTCATTGAACTGATTTGTCTCGCGAGCATCCCGGTGGTGCTGGTGATGCGTACCTCCTACTCACTCACGACGTGGCGCACGCGGGTCACGTACGTAATGAGCCTCGCCGTGGGACTGTTCTGGGGGGTGGCCATCGGCCTCGTGCAGTTGCTGCCCGGTCGGTCCTTCATCGCCCTCTCACAAAGGGCCTCCATTTCCTACCGATACTTCGGCGCCGGATCGCTGCCCGTGCGCTGGCTGCCGTTGATGTTGGTCCAAGACATGTTCGGCGGCAACGGCACACTCGATAAACCGCACTACTTCGTCAACTACAACTTGGCGGAGGTGACGGGCTACGCGGGGCTGCTGGCGCTGGTCGCGTCGGCCGCCTTCCTCACTCGCGTCACGCGCCGCGGCTGGGTGGGCGAGCACCGTGACTACGTGCTCTACGTCGTGCTGGGCATCGTCGGACTCTTCGCGACGTGGGGCTCCTTCACGCCACTGGGCCACCTTTTCCACCACATACCGCTCTTCGGCAGCACGCGATTGCCAAGCCGCAACATCATCGTGGTGGACTTCGCGGCGGCGGTCCTGCTCGGATGGTGGTTCGACCGCATGCAGGCGCGCGACACCGTGGGCGCCGGCCTCGCACGAGTTGCTCGATGGTTCACCCTCGTTCCCGCGTTCGCCGCGGTCGCGCTGTGCCTGGGCATGCTCGCGTGGGGTCCCCAGATCGTGCAACGCCTGGGAGCGCCATCGACGACGGCCTACCTCGCTAAAAGCGAGACCCTCACGCTCGGCCTGCACCTCTTCATCGCGCTCTTGGTGATTGCGGTGCTGCTGTGGTGGTGTCGTTCGCGTAAGATCATCCGCTGGCTGCTGTTGATTCTGAGCGCCGACATAGTGATCTTCCTGCTCTTCAGTTCCACCGGTTTGGTCGGCGGAGAAAGCCCGAGCGAGCCGTCGCCGGCCAACGCGCTCGCCCTCCTGGGTCACGAAGGCCGCACGGCGCTCGTTGACCTGTCGGGCCAACACACGGGGGACTACTACCGCTTGGGCCTGGCCAACCTGGACGTCTTCACGCAGCGACCCAGCGTGCAGGGCTACGGCTCGCTGATCACCACCATCTACGACGACGCGACCGGCAGTCACCCGCTGGCGGAGCTGAATCCCTGCCGCCTGGGTGACGGCACGTTCACGCAGCTGCGCTTGGATGCAATCGCCATTGCCTCGACGCAATTGAGTGCCTGGATAAGCCGCAGTTCGGTGCCCAGGAGTTCGTGCGTTAGGGCCACGACGACGGCGTCGACGAACCGCTACTTCGGCCAGCGCTTGAAGGTGGTGACCGTATCGATCACCGGTTACGGCACGCGATCGGTGTCCGCCGGACCGGTCTCGCTGCAGCTACTCAACGGTTCGGGCCACGCGGTGGGTCCGCTTCTCACGATGAAGCCGGGGCACCGCGTAATCTTCGGATTCAATAATGGTCTCGAGGCCGCCGGATTCCGCGTGAGCGGGGCGAGGGGCGTGTCGCTCGGCGACGCCACCGTCACCCAGTTCGGGCCCGACACGCGAAGCTTCCGCCTCGACACGCCGTTCCAGCTGGCGATCTCCTCGTCCGCGTGGCGACTAAGTGCGACCGTCGGCACGTTCTCCGTCTTTAAGGCCACACATCTACTGCCACCCGACTGGCTCCCCCGTGCGTCGAGTGCCAGCCGCATCACCACGATTCGAAACGCTTCGTGGGGTGACACGTGGGTGAGCTTGACCACGACGAAACCGGTCGAGTTGGTGCGCAGCGAGGCCTACCTGCCGGGATGGCGCGCGACGGCGCTCAACACCACGACTGGCGCGAGCGTGTCGCTCAATGTCGATCGCTCCGGACTGATCCAAAGGGTCACCGTGCCGTCCGGCTCATGGACGGTGCACTTCCACTATCACGCGCCCTACATTGAATCGGGACTGCTCGCGTCATCGCTGGGGACCCTTGCGCTCGCCGGTCTCGCGACCACACTGCTCGTTACCGGACGGCGAAGTCGAAAGGGTAAGGTTTCGACGTGAAATCTCTCGCGATCGTCGGCGGAGCGGGACGCATGGGTCAGAGCCTGGCCGCGCGGCTCGGCGCGCAGGACGACTTGAGCGTGACGGCGTTGGTTGACGTGCACGAGCCTCGCGAACTCTTTGGCGCGCGTTACGTGGAGGCGCTGAGCGATCTCGACGCCACTGGCATCGACGTGGTCATCGAGTTCTCGAGCGCCGCCAGCGTGGTCACGTCGGCCAACTGGTGCGCCGAGCACGGCGTGGCCCTGGTGATAGGAACGACTGGTCTCAACGATGAGCAGCGCCATCAGGTTGAGGCCGCCAGCGCCAAGACCGCGATCATCATGGCGTCGAACTTTTCGATCGGTGTCGTGCTGCAAGAACGGTTCGCCAAACTGGCGGCGCCGTATTTCGAGCGCGTCGAGATCATCGAACTGCACCACGACCACAAGGCCGACGCCCCCTCGGGCACGTCGCTCAGTACCGCTGCCGCCATCGCGCAGTCCCGCGCCGACGCCGGGCAACCGGCGCTGGTGGACCCGACGACGCACCACGTGCTCGCGGGTGCTCGCGGCGCCGACGCGGGTGACGGCATCATGGTGCACTCGGTGCGTCTGCCCGGACTGGTGTCGCACCAGGAGGTTATTTTTGGTGGGCCGGGTGAGGGGCTGACGATCCGCCACGATTCGTTCGACCGCCAGAGTTTTGTGCACGGGGTGGCACTCGCCGTGCGGGCGATTGACAACACTCCGGGCCTGATGATCGGCATCGATTCGCTCATCGCGTAGAAGTGCCCTTCGCTCAGTTTCGCCCCGACCAATGGCTGGTAACTTTGGGACATGGCGTTGCCACGTTTTGGAACCGTTCTCACCGCGATGGTGACACCATTCGCCCCGGACGGTTCGATTGACTTTGACGTGGCCGCCCAGATTGCGCGCTTCTTGGTCGAGCAGGGTTGCGAAGGATTGGTCATCGCCGGTTCGACCGGCGAAGGCAGCGCCCTCTCGGACGAGGAGAAGCTGGATCTCTTTTCGTGCGTGGCCCAGGCCGTGACGGTGCCCGTGCTCGCCGGGTCGACTTCATCCGATACCGCTCGCTCGGTGGCGCTGACCCAGCGGGTGGCCGCGACCGGCGCGGCCGGAGTGCTGGCGACCACGCCGGCCTACGCGCGACCGAGCCAGGCCGGCATTGCCGCGCACTTCGCCGCGGTGGCCAACGCGACGAAGCTGCCGATCATGCTCTACGACATTCCCTCGCGCACCGGACGCAAGATCGATTCGGCGACGACCATCGGACTCGTGCGGACTCTCGCCAACGTCATCGCCATCAAGGACGCCTCGGGCGACCTTGTGGAAGCGGCGCACACCAAGGCGGTCCTCGGCGACGAGTTGGAACTCTACAGCGGCGACGACAGCGTGCTGTTGCCCTTCATGGCCATTGGTGCGGTGGGCATTGTCTCGGTCGCCGCGCACTGGGCGACACCCGAATTTGTCGCGCTGGTGCGCAGCGTAGAAAAGGGCGACTGGGACAAGGCGAGGGAGTACAACGAACGTTTGGCCCCTAGTTGCGCGTGGGAGAGCACCGCGCTCTACCCTAATCCCATACCGGCAAAGGCCGCGTTGCGCGCCCAGGGAATGGCCGTGGGCCAGTGCCGCTTGCCGTTGGGTCCCAGTGACGCCACCTGTGACGCCGAGGCGGCCGTGATCGTTGCCTCGCTGCGGGCCACGCGTGGCTAAGGATTCCTTTCGCGTCACCTTCCTGGGCGGTCTCGGCGAGATTGGGCGCAACTGCCTCGCCCTAGAGCAGGACGGTCGCATCGTCATCGTCGACGCGGGCCTGATGTTCCCCGAGCCCACCATGTACGGCGTGGACCTGATCCTGCCGGACTTTCGCTGGCTTATTGAGCGCAAGGACCGGGTGGACGCCATTGTGCTGACCCACGGACACGAGGACCACACCGGGGCGCTGCGCTACTTGGTCAAGGACATCAACGTGCCCATCTACGGCGCCGCGTTGACCTTGGGTTTCGCCCGTCACCGACTCAGCGAAGCCAAGGTCGCCAACACTCTCACCTTCATCGAAGTGACCGACGGCGAGCGTCGCCGCATCGGGCCCTTCGAGGTGGAGTTCATTCCCGTCACCCACTCGGTGCCCAGCGCGCACGCGCTGGCGTTTCACACCAAGGTCGGCATCGTGGTGCACTCGGGCGACTTCAAACTCGACCTCACACCGATCGACGGACGGCGCACGGACATCTCGCGCTTGGCGGCCATCGGCGACGAGGGCGTCGCCCTGTTGCTCTGCGATTCAACCAACGCCGAGGAGCCAGGCTTCACCGCGTCGGAGCGTTCGGTCGGCGGCGCGCTGCGCCGACTCTTTCTCGAACGGCCCCAGCGTCGCATGGTCGTGGCCTGTTTCGCCAGTCACATTCATCGAGTCCAGCAGATCATCGACGTGGCCTTGGAGCAGAACCGCAAGATCGCCCTGATGGGTCGCTCGATGGAGTCCAACGTCAAGTTGGCGAGGAAGCTGCGCCTGTTGCACGTGGAAAACGCCGACCTCATCGACGTGGAGAACATCGACCGCTTTACCCCCGGCGAGGTGTGCGTTATCTGCACCGGATCACAGGGCGAGCCGCTGGCCGCGCTGTCGAAGCTGTCGCGTGGTGACGCCCGGTACCTAAAGGTCGGCGCCGACGACACCGTGATACTCAGTTCGCATCCGATACCGGGCAACGAATGGTCGGTCGGCCGGGTGATCGACGATCTGCACCGCGCCGGCACCGAGGTGATCCATTCGGAGCACGAACCGGTGCACGCGTCGGGCCACGCCCGACAGGGCGAGTTGCGCACCTTCCACCAACTGGTGCGTCCGCGAAATTTCGTGCCGGTGCACGGCGAGTATCGCCACATGGTCCACCACGCCGATCTGGCACTCACGATGGGACTGACCAACCCGCACATACTGATCTGCGAGGATGGCGACCAGGTCGAGGTGACCGCCGCCGGCATCAAGCGCTCCGGCCAGGTGCCGGCTGGCTTTCACTACATCGACGGCAGTGCTGGCGACCTCGACGAGCGACCGCTCGAGGAGCGCCGGATGCTCGCGGCTTTCGGGGTCCTGCAGATCACGGCCGGGATTGACAAGGACCGTGGCACCATCATTCAGCCGGTGCGCATCATCACGCGCGGGTGGTTCGACGGCGAACACGACCGCGACCTACTCGAAACGGTCACCAGCAACGTTCGCGAAACCATCGAGACGGCGCTGCGCGAGGGTGACCGCGACGAAGCGTCGCTCAACAAGGTGGCCCAACGCGCGGCCGGACGATTGCTGGGTCAGAAGTTCCGACGCCAGCCGGTGCTCATGACGGCCATCGTCGTTCTTTAGGATTTCTCCTTTTCCGGTTCGCCGTTCTCGGCGTTCTTGCGGCCGATGCGCCAATAGGCCTTGCGACTGATCTGCTCGTCGTCCATGCCTCGATCGACCAATGCGGTGCGCAGCACATTGATGACGGAGAACTCGCCGAAGAGATAGGCGTGGCCCGTCCCGGGCGGCAGGGCGAGCGCGGCGAGACCGCTGAGCAGTCCGCCGGGGTCGTTGCGGGCGCGACCAAGGCGACTGACGAAGATGGCCGAAACGGCGAGACCCTCGTCGAAGACGGCCGTGCGCGCGTCGTCGTCGTGATCGATCTCCACGATGAAGATGGCCCGGCCGGGGGGCGTAATGCTCTGGGCCATCCGGTAGAAGGCGCTGAAGCCGGTGGCGTCACCCATGAAGAGGTGCCAGTCGGCGTCGGGGTCAAGAGGAATCTTGCCGCGCGGGCCCACCACGTCGACGGCGTCGCCGGGCTGGGCGTGGCGCACCCACTGGCTGCCCACCCCGTCGTGGACCGTGCAGATCCACAGCGTGAACTGGTCCAATTGCTCGTCGACGCTGCGCACGCTGTAGCGGCGACGGGTGAAGGATCCCGAGTGGTCCGAGACGCGGACCATGACGTCATTGCCGGGTACCCCGGCGAGCGCCGCGGCGCCGCCGTGCAGCGTTATTTCGCGCAGCGAGGTGCTTAAGTCGCGCGCGAGCACGACATCGCACACCTGGACGTTGGTTTTCAATCGTTGCGCCAGGTCAAGGGATGATTGGTGAGGCGTGGTCACCAGTTCAGCCTAAATCAAGTGGCACCGAATACGAACCCGCGTTCGGTAAGTTGGATGGTGGTGGTACAGGCACGACATAAGAAAAAGCCGGTCAAAAAGCCGGTCAAGCGCAGGAGCGCCTCCTCGGACGCCCCCACGCTCTGGCAGCGCCACGAACGCGATATTTGGATCGTCATCATGGTGGTGATCGGCCTCTTCGCGCTGCTCGCCGAGGCGGGCGCCCTGGGTCCCGTGGGTCACCAGGTCTCGCGTGCGCTGGCCCTCACCTTCGGCGTGGGAAGGTTCGCCCTGCCCATCGTGCTGCTGTGCCTGGGCGTCGCGTTGATCTGGGGCAAGATCGAAGTGGAGCGGGCCCGTCTCAGCTGGGGCGTGGCGCTCGGCATGATCAGCGTGTGCGGGCTGGGCCACCTCGGTGGCGGACGGCCGAGCCTCGACGCCGGGGTGACGAAACTGGCGCACGGCGGGGGATGGCTCGGGGTGTTGGTGGGCGGCGGGTTGTACCGCACGGTCGGCGTGGCCGGTGCCCTCGTCATACTGCTCGCGCTGCTGGTCGTCGCGCTCATCATCACCACGGGCATTGGACTGCGCGCGCTGGCCAGCGCGACGGGCGCGTTGCTGCGCGGCGTCGGCGGACGCTTCTCGTCGTGGTGGACGTCTCGCGAGAAGGACGCGGATGACGAGGAGGACGAAGAAGAGGCCGACGACCTCGAGGGCGACTACGACGAGTTCGAGTACGAGAGCGAACCGGAACCCTTCGAGTACGAGGAAGAGCCGCCCGATGAGGTGGAGCCCGAGAACGAGATGGAGAGCCTGCCGCCGCCCCCGGCGCGCGCCGCCGCCCGCCGGCGGCCCAAGCCGGTGATGGCCGGTGAGTGGGAGTTGCCGCCGCTGTCGATGCTGGTGCGCACCAAGGATCAGAAGCAGGACCGCAGCGCGATCGTCAACGCCGGCGCGCAGTTGGTGGAGGCGCTGGCCGCCCACGGGGTCGAGACCATGCTGGTGGGCTACACGGTCGGACCCACCGTGACGCGCTTCGAACTGGAGTTGGGCGCGGGGGTCAAGGTCTCGAGCGTCACCTCGCTCAACAAGGACATTGCCTACGCCATGGCGTCGCCCGACGTGCGCATCCTGGCCCCTATCCCGGGACGTTCGGCGATCGGGGTGGAGGTGCCCAATCGTCAACGCACGTTGGTGGCGCTGGGCGACTTGTTGGCCTCGGACGAGGCGGTCGCGGCCACGCACCCGCTGGACGTGCCCATTGGCCGCGACATTGCCGGGCGAACCGTGGTGATGAACCTGGGCGAGATGCCGCACATACTCATTTCCGGTGCGACCGGCGCGGGCAAGAGTTCGTGCATCAACTCCATCGTGACCTCGTTGGTGATGCGTTCGACGCCCGATCAGGTGCGCCTGGTACTGGTGGACCCCAAGCGCGTCGAGANNGGGCCGTCAAGGAGATGGAACGTCGCTACGACCTGTTGGCCGAGAGCGGCGCGCGTGACATCACCAGCTACCAGCAGATGATCGAGAACGGCGAACTCGTGCCCGAACCGAGCGACCGCGAAGTGATCGCGGAAGTCTTTGAACGAACGACCGGACTGGCCCCGGACATCGAGGAGTTGCCGGGCCCGGAGGAGCTTCCCTACATCGTCATCGTCGTCGACGAGCTCAACGACCTCATGATGGTGGCGGCGCGCGACGTGGAAGAGTCGGTGGTGCGCATTGCCCAGATGGCCCGCGCGGTCGGCATCCACCTGGTGCTCGCCACTCAACGACCAAGCGTCGACGTCATCACCGGGGTCATCAAGGCCAACGTGCCCAGTCGCATGGCCTTCGCAGTCTCGTCACTGGCCGACAGTCGGGTCATCCTGGACCAGGCCGGAGCCGAACGGCTGATTGGCAAGGGCGACATGTTGTTGGTGACCGCCTCGAGCAACATCGCGCGCCGCTTGCAGTCGCCGTGGGTGTCCGAAGAAGAGGTGCGCCGAGTGGTGGAATTCTGGCGCGCTCAGGGCGGGCGACAAGAGTCGGTGGTGGCCTTGGACATTCCTGCAAGCCGCGCGGACGGATCGGCCAGCGGCGACGACGACGAAGTGTTGGTCCTGGCTCGCGACCTCGTGTTGCAATATCAGCAGGGATCAACCTCGATGCTGCAGCGCAAACTGCGCGTCGGATTTGCGCGGGCCGGACGGATCATGGACCAGCTCGAAGAAGAAGGCATCGTAGCCGCCGGCGATGGTTCCAAGGCCCGTCGTGTGTTAGTGACTCGTGAAGAGTACGACCAGCAGACCTCGCTGTAATCCGTGAGCCGCCGACGCAGACCTCGCCGTAGCACTTCGCGCGGCCACGTCGCGCGTTTCGTGGCCTTGATCCTCGGCGCGGCGATGGCCGCCGGACTGATCGTGGGCATGCAGGCGCCGCTCTTGCACCGCCGCGCCACGGTGCACGTCACGTTGGGGACCATTCGCGCGACGACCAGCTCGACGCCGTCGATCGTGTGGCCGTCAGTGGGCAGCGCCGCCCTGGTCATTCCCTCATTGGGTGTGCAGAAGAGTTGGCACGATCGGGTGGTGCCCATCGCCAGTTTGACCAAGTTGATGACGGCCTACGTTGTCCTAAAGAAGTTGCCGCTCTCGATCGGCCAGAGCGGACCCTGTGTCACCATCTCGGACAGTGACGTCGCTTCCTACGACGCGCTCTCGGCGCAGGACGAGTCGGGCGTCCTGGTTGCAACGGGCGAAAGTCTCTGCGAGAGCGATCTACTCAATGGCCTCTTGGTGGCCTCGGCCAGTAACTACGCGGTGCTATTGGCCAACATGGTTTCGGGGAGCCTCGCGGACTTTGTGACCCTGATGAATCAGACGGCGCGATCGCTCGGCCTCACCGGCACGACTTACGCCGACGCCTCGGGGTTCGATCCCGGCTCCGTGTCGACCGCACTCGATCAAGCGCGCCTGGCGGTGCTGCTCATGCGCTCGTCGCTGGTGCGTTCCATCGTCGACCAAACTAGTGTGACGTTGCCCGTGGCGGGCTTGGTCGATTCGTTCACCCCGTACGTCGGCACAAAGCACGTGATCGGCGTGAAGTCGGGACGGACCTCGGCGGCCGGTGGATGCGACGTGCTGGCCATGACGTTCCAACTGGGGACCACGACCAGGACCGTCTACGCCGTGGTCCTGGGACAAGAGGGCGGCGATCTGCTGGGCCCGGCGGGCAGCGCCGCGCTGGCGCTGGCCCAGTCGGGCCTCATTGGTCAATTGCCCCACTCGCACGACTTCGTGACCACTCAGTCGTTCGGCACGCTGGGATGGGGAAGTCGACGGGCGAGTTTCGGTGTCGCGACGAACACCGACGTCACGTGGTCGCATTCGCGGGCGACCCTTCGCGTCGACGTGCGCATGAGGCGACTGAAGGGGCCGATCCATCGCGGCGAAACGGTGGGTTGGCTGATCGTGCACGCGACCAAGCTGCGCCGCCTCGAACTCGTGGCCCGCGGCAGTGTTTCACCCCTGTCACTCTGGCAACGCTTAATCTGACAAGATGTTCGCTCGCGTTCCCGCCAGTTCGGCCAACCTCGGACCGGGTTTCGATTCACTGGCCGTGGCGCTGGACCTGTACGTGGAAGTGTCCATCGATCCCGCCGACACGCTCGAGGTAACGAGCGAGGGTTTCGGGGCGGGGCTCTTTGACAATGCGGACCATCTCGCGGTCAGGGTGGCAGAAAGCGTGCTGGGCCACACCAACTTCAAGATCCACGTCAATTCGCAGATCCCGCTTTCTCGCGGGCTGGGTTCGTCGGCCTCCCTGGCGTTGGCCGCGGCCGCGGCCGCCGACGCCGACGATCCGCTGGCCGTGGCGGCTGCCCTCGACGGACACGCCGAGAACGCGGCCGCCTCGATGTACGGGGGTTTGGTGATCGCCAGCTACAGCGAACGTGACGGCGTCACGTCACGCTCGCTGGCGCTCGACAAGGCGTGGCGATTCGTGGTCGTCGTGCCCGAGCAAGAATTGGCGACGTCCGAGGCCCGACGGGTGCTGCCGACAATGGTGCCCTTCAACGACGCCGTAAAGAATCTCAACTCGCTGGGACTCTTGATTGCCGGACTGGCCAATCATCACGACTTCGCGCCCTCGGCGATGGATGACTACCTGCATCAGCCCTATCGCATGCCCCTGCTCTCGTTCGCCCAGCCGCTGCTGGACCTATTGCGCGACGCGGGCGCGCTGGGTTCGTGTTGGTCGGGGGCCGGTTCGGCCATGTTGGGTCTGGCGACGCAGTCCAGCGCGTTGGGCGTTGCCGAAGCGGCCAAGGAGTTCCTTCACCGCAATTCTCTGGCGGGCACGGTCCTCACGCTGAGCGCCGACCTCACCGGACTCGTCACCCGTTGAGCGAGGCGCCGCGAACGTCTACGAGTCGCGCCCTGCGCGGCGCGCTGCTGGTGCTCTCGGGTGCCACGGTGATTCAGTGGTCGGCGGCGCTGGTGCGACCGGCGATCGTGGCGATCGGCCCCGCGGCGGCCAGTTCGTGGCGATTCTTCTTGGGCGCGATCGTGATCGTCGTAATCACCCGTCCCAAGCTGCGCACCTTGACTCGCGCGCAGTGGCTGGGTGCCTTCACGCTGGGTGCGACGGTGGCGTTGATGAATCAGGCCTTCTACCAGGCCATCGCGCGCATCCCCCTGGGTTCGGCGGTCGCGATCGAGTACATGGGTCCGTTCTTGGTGGCGGCGCTGGCCAAGCGTTCCCTGCGTCACTTCGCCTTCGTGGCGTTGGCCGGTCTCGGCGTCCTGGCGCTCACCCGCCCCGGTGGCGGCATCACCTTGGCGGGCGCCCTCTTCGCCGTCGTCGCCGGAGCGAGCTGGGCGGCCTACACGTTCGCTTCGCATCGGGTGGGCGGCAACACTGAGGGCTTCGGGGGACTCGCGGTCGCCATGGCCTTCGCGGCGCTCCTGACGCTGCCGTTCGGCCTCGGCTCAACGCACGTCGTGCTGAGCCACCCCTCGCTCCTGGGTCGACTGCTGGTGGTGGGCGTCATGGCGACGGTGCTGGGATTCGGCTTTGAGATGCAGGCCCTGCGACATCTCACGCCCTCCATTGTGAGCGTGTTGCTGGCCCTTGATCCGGCGGTGGCGTTTCTCATTGGTTGGCTCCTGTTGCACGAGCACGTCACCGCGTGGGACGTCGTGGGACTGGCCTGCGTGGTGCTCGCCGGCATTGGCGTGACCTACGACGTTGCCAAAGAGGATATAAAAGCGGCTCTATAGGCTGGGGAGGTGGCAACACCCAAAACCTTCGCCATTCGCACCTTTGGCTGTCAGATGAACGAGCACGACTCGGAGCGGCTGGCCGGCCTGATGGTCGCCGACGGTCTGGTGCGCGCGACCAATGATGACGAGGCTGACGTCATCATTTTCAACACCTGCACGATCCGAGAGAACGCCGACCTCAAGCTCTACAGCGCGCTGGGCCAACTAAAGGCGCTCAAGGAGCAGCGGCCCGAAATGCAGATCGCCGTGGGCGGCTGTATGGCCCAAAAGGATCGCGGCGAGATCCTGGCCCGGGCCGCCTGGGTGGACGTGGTCTTTGGCACGCACAACCTCGCCTCGGCGCCGTCGCTGTTGAAGCGCTCGCGTCTCGAGGGACCACTGGTCGAGATCTTGGACGCGCCAGACCCCGAAGCCAACCGCGAAATGGCGCCCGCGCTGTACGCGGTACGCGAGCTCGACTTCGCGGCGTGGATCACGATTCAGACCGGCTGTGACAACAGTTGCGCCTTTTGCATCGTGCCCTCCGTGCGCGGCGGCGAGATCAGCCGGCCCTTCGACGACCTCGTCGAGGAGGCAACCATGCTGGCCCGCTCGGGCGTGAGCGAGATCACCGTGCTCGGACAGAACGTGAACTCGTACGGTCGCGACATCACCAAGCGCGGACCGCTCTTCGCCCAGCTGCTGCGCGCGCTCGGCGACGTTGAGGGCATCGAGCGCATCAGGTTCACCAGCCCGCATCCCAAGGACCTGCGACCCGAGACCATCGCCGCCATGGCTCAGACTGAGGCCGTCTGTAATCAGTTGCACCTGCCGCTGCAGTCGGGGTCCAATCGCGTGCTCGCCGCCATGCGACGCGGCTACAGCGTGGAGCGCTACTTGCAGCGCCTGAGTGACGCCCGCGAGGCGATTGAGGACCTGGCCGTCACGACGGACTTGATCGTGGGCTTTCCCGGCGAAAGCGACGCGGAGTTCGACGAGACGCTGGCGGTCGTCGCCGCGGCCGAGTTTGACTCGGCCTACACCTTCATCTTTTCTCCCCGGCCCGGGACCCGCGCCGCGGCCATGACCAATGACTTCGTCGCGAGCGACGTCATCAAGGAACGTTTCGAGCGCCTCAAGGCCGTGCTCGACCGCTCGGCGTTGCGCCGGCACGAAGCGCGGGTCGGACGGCGTGAAGAGGTGCTCGTTGAGGGGACCTCGCGGCGCAACGACGCGATGTTGTCGGGCCGCACCCGTCAGGGCAAGTTGATCCACTTTCCGGTGACCGACGAGTCGTTGCGCGCCGGATCGCTGGCCCTGGTGGACGTGGTGCACGGGGCGCCCTACCACCTCTTGGGCGAGTTCTCATCGCTCGTGCGCGCGCCGCGGCATCGAGTACGAATCCCGCTGCTGCACTCGTGATGAACCACGGCGGCATGGCCGTCGCGTTGGTGGGGCCGACGGCCGCGGGCAAGTCCGCGCTGGCCCACCGCCTGGCTCTGGCGAGCGACGGTGACATCGAAATTCTCGCCGTCGACGCCATGACCGTCTACCGCGGCATGGACCTCGCAACGGCCAAGCCCACGCGTGCACAACGCGAGGAGGTCCGCTACCACCTGCTCGATCTCATTGAGCCCCGCGAAGAGTTCACCGTGGCGGCCTACCAGCACGCGGCTCTCGACGCGGTGAACGAGGTGTGGGCGAACGGCCATTCGGTACTCTACGTGGGCGGGACCGGATTGTACGGCCGAGCCGTGCTCGACAACCTCGACATTCCCTCTCGCTACCCCGCGGTGCACGCGCAACTGGAGGTGCGCGCTGAGCACGAACTGGCCCAGCTCTATGACGAGCTGGCCCAGCTCGATCCGCTCGCGGCGAGTCGAATGGAGCCCACTAACGCACGACGCATTGTTCGCGCGCTCGAAGTGACGCTCGCCAGCGGGCGGCCATTCTCGTCCTACGGTGCGGGACTGCGCACCTACGGTCAAGTGCGCGTTGTCCAAGTGGGGTTGCGAGGTGACCTGACCGAGCTCGACGAGCATATCGCCACGCGGTTTCACGCCTGGATGGACAACGGCCTGCTCGACGAAGTCGCTTCGCTGGCGCGCACCCCGGGCGGAGTGAGCCGCACGGCCCGCCAGGCCGTGGGTTACCGTGAACTGCTTCGTCACGTGGAACAGGGAGCGGTGCTCGAGGAGTGCGTGAACGAGGCCATCACACGGAGTCGCCGTCTGGCCCGGCGTCAACGCTCGTGGTTCCAGCGCGACCCGCGCATTGAATGGTTTGAGGAACCGGAGCGTGCCGCGCTGCGCCTGGCGCAGGTGCTTGGTAGCCCCGACGGCTTCGTGCGAGACTGAATGGTAGTGACCCTACGCAACCTTCAAAAATGGCACGGGGCGGGAAATGATTTTCTCGTCGATGTGCTCAAGGACGGCGACTCGGCCTGGTGGAACGCCGATCGGGCCCGGGCCGTGTGTCAACGTGCGACGGGCGTGGGCGCGGACGGACTGCTGATCGCCACGCTGGGCACCCCCATAAAGATGGATCTCTACAACGCCGACGGCTCGCTGGCCGAGATGTCAGGCAACGGTATCCGTTGCCTGGCGGCCGCAGTGCGTCAAGTCACTCAGGAGCAGTGGCACTCATTGGAGGTGCTCACCGGTGCTGGCCTGCGCACCGTCACCCTGGCGATGGACGGCGACGCCGGGTACGGCGGGGTGTCGATGGGCGAGGTGGCGTTCGGTCACGACTTGGACGGGTCCCTGGGCGTCGCCTACGTGGGCAATCCGCACGTGGTGGTGCTCGACGACGACGCCTGGCCCGACGTGCAGCGTGAGGCCATCGCGCTACGTCTGTCGAGCATGGAGGGCGGGGCCAACGTGGAATTCGTCACGCCGATCGACCGGGGCCACCTACGAATGAGTGTCATCGAACGTGGCGTGGGCTGGACGCTGGCCTGCGGCACCGGCTCGGTCGCCGCCGCGGCGGTGTTTCATCGTGAGGGTTTGTGCGAAAACGACGTGGTGATCGACAATCCCGGTGGCGCGCTGCGAGTCCAACTGGAGCACGGTCGGGCGACGCTGAGCGGACCGGTGCAGTTCATTGCGAACGTGGAGTGGCTCGAAGTTTGACGTATATACCTGACACGCTTATTGATCGCACCTTCCGGGAACGAATAGTGCTGGTGGGCGTGCTGTTTCCCGGGGTCACGCCCGACGAACTCGATCGCCAGCTCGATGAGTTGGAGCTGCTGGCCGACACCGCCGGTGCCGACGTCGTAGCGCGCATCGTTCAGCACCGCGACGCCCCCGATCCGGCGACGTTTCTCGGCTCGGGCAAGGTCCAAGAGCTGCGCGAGATATGTTTGGCGCTCGACTCGGACACGGTGGTCTTCGAACACAACCTCTCACCGGCGCAACAACGCAACCTCGAAAAGATTCTCGGGCGCACCGCGATCGATCGCACCGCCGTGATCTTGGACATCTTCGCTCAGAACGCCCGTACCCCAGAAGGTAAGGCACAGGTGGAGCTGGCCCTCCTGCAGTACCGGCTGCCGCGACTGCGCCGGGCCGACGGATCGCTCTCCCAGCAAGCCGGTGGCATCGGCACCCGCGGCCCCGGCGAAACCCAGCTCGAAGTCGACCGACGCCGACTGGTGCAACGCATGCACCACATCCAAAGTGAGCTCAAGCAGATCGACCGCACGCGTGGCGTGCAACGCCGGGGTCGAGCCCGGGGTCGACACCGCGAAGTCACGCTGGTGGGCTACACCAACGCCGGCAAGTCCTCGATGCTCAATGCGTTGACTGACGCCGGCGCCGAGGTGGAGGACCGACTCTTCGCCACGTTGGACCCGCGCACGCGCCAGCGCCAGCTGCCCGGAGGCGAAACAGTGCTCTTCACCGACACGGTTGGTTTCATCTCGAACCTGCCGCACGAGCTGGTGAGGGCCTTCATGAGTACGCTCAAATCGGTGCAGCTGGCGGACTTGCTCGTGCACGTGGTCGACGGTAACAGCGACACGGCCGAGTTGCAGATCGCGGCCGTGCGCGAAGTGTTACACGAGATCGACGCCGACGCCGTCCCCGAGCTGCTGGTCTTTAACAAGTCTGACGTCGTGGGATCACGGGCCCAAGAACTTTCTAAGCTCTACGAGGGCAGCGTCTGCGTGTCCGCGAAAACCGGTGACAACTTGGACGAGGTGATCGCCACGATCGGTGACCGGCTGCGCACGAACGATCGAGTGGTGACGTTGCACCTGCCCCTCGACCGCGGCGACCTGCTGGCGGCGGCGCATCGTGAGGGCGAAGTCATCGAGACGTCGTTCAGCGACGAGAGCGTGGTGGTGCACGTGGTACTCGACCCCGTTGGCATTGCCCGCTTCAGTGAGTGGCGGGCCTCGTGAGCTTCACCCCGCCGCCTTATCCCTACGAACGTCTCGAGGGATTGAAGAAGATCGCTGAACACTTTGACGGTGGGCCCATCGACTGCTCCATTGGCACGCCCGTTGACCCGACACCGGCCGTCGTGCTGGGCGAATTGGCGCGAGCGGTAGGCACGCGCGGCTACCCCGCTTCCGCCGGATCGCTGGACTACCGCGAGGCGTGCCGTGAATGGCTGCAACGTCGCTTCGCCGTGACCCTGGGCGTGGATGAGTTGGCGGCCTGCGTCGGCACCAAGGAGTTCGTGGGCACGGTCTCGGGCTACTTGCATCTGCGCACGCCCGAGCGCGACACGGTGCTCTATCCCTCGATCAGTTATCCGACGTACGCCATGGGCGCCACGCTCGCGGGACTGCGATCGGTGCCCGTCACGATGAACGACGGCCGCCTCGACCTCGAGTCGATAAGTGCCCGCGACGTCGAGCGCGCGCTCGTGCTGTGGTCCAACTCGCCGTCCAATCCCACGGGCGTGCTGGACGACCTCGAGGGCGTCGCCGACTGGGGTCGACGTCACGGGGTGCTGGTGGCGAGCGACGAGTGTTACGCCGAGTACACCTGGGCCGGACGACCGCGCAGCATCTTGGAGCACGGTCTGGCCGGCGTGCTGGCGGTGCATTCGGTCTCCAAGCGGTCCAACTTCGCGGGCGCGCGGGCCGGCTTTTACGCCGGTGACTCCGAGGTGGTGACCTACCTTCGCTCCGTTCGCCAGCACGCCGGTTTCATGGTGCCCGGTCCGGTCCAGGCCGCGGTCGCGGTTGCCTTCCGCGACGACGAGCACGTCAACGTGCAGCGCGCGATCTATCGATCTCGACTGGAGCTGCTGAGCGATGCGCTTGGCGCTCTCGACGTCGACGCCCCCTTTCCCGAAGGCTCCTTCTACTTGTGGTGTTCGAGGGCGGGCATGGACGGATGGGAGCTGGCGGCGTTCCTGGCGGAGCGTTCGGGGCTGATCGTGAGTCCCGGTGAGTTCTACGGCGACGCCGGCAAGAACTTCATCCGCCTCGCGGTGGTCCAGCCCGATGACCGCTTGGCCCTGGCGGCGTCGAGACTTCAAGGCCGCTAGGCCCCCGGTACCATGTTGCTATGAATTCGCTCGAGACGCGTATCGATGGGTGGTACGAACAAATTGGCGAAATGACCCCCGAGAATGTCGAGGCCCGTCGAGACGTGGAGCTCGTCATCACCAAACTCGACGACGGACAGCTGCGCGTCGCCGAAATCGCGCCCAGCGGCGACGTGGTGGTGCACCTATGGCTGAAGAAGGCCATCCTGTTGCTCTTTCGACTGCGCGGCCTTCAAGTCAGCGAGTCGGGCCCCTTCGAGTACGTGGACAAACTCGAGTTGAAGCGTGACTACGAACGGCACGGGGTGCGCGTGGTGCCCGGCGCAGTGGCCCGACGCGGCAGCTACCTCAGTCCCGGCGTGGTCTTGATGCCCAGCTTCGTCAACATTGGCGCCTGGGTGGGGAGCGCCACGATGGTCGACACCTGGGCGACGGTGGGCAGTTGCGCCCAGATCGGCGCCAACGTGCACTTGGCGGGCGGCGTGGGCATCGGCGGGGTCTTAGAACCGGCCAACGCGGTGCCGGTCGTCATCGAAGACGGTGCCTTCATCGGTAGCCGCTGCATGGTCGTCGACGGAGCGCGCGTCGGGCGCGGTTCGGTGCTGGGTGCCGGAACAGTCCTCAATCCATCCATCCCGGTCATCGACGCCGAGACCGGGATGGAGGTCTCACGCGGTTACGTGCCCGACTACTGCGTGGCGGTGTCGGCCAGTCGGCGCCGCGAGTACCCCGGGGGCGAGTACTTCTTGCCGTGCGTACTGATCATTCGGCGCATGGACGAGGGCGAACGGCACAACAAGGTCGCCCTCAATGAAATACTGCGCGACCACGGCGTCTCGACGTGACCCGTCTGGACGACGCACTGGCCCTGGTGGCGATTGGCTCGGTAAGTCGCAACGAATCGATCCTCGCGAGCCACGTCGACACGCAACTGCGCACCAACCCCTCGCTCGATGTCGAGCGCATTGGCGACAACGTGATCGCCCGCACGAGCGGTATGCACAGCACCCGACTCTTGGTGGCCGGGCACCTTGACACGGTGCCGGGCGACGCCGGCGACGCCATGATCGTGGGCAGCCAGTTGCGTGGCGTCGGCGCGTGCGACATGAAGGGTTCACTCTCGGTGATGCTGTCGATGGCCAAGCAGCCAACGGCCCGTTCGGTCGAGGTGTCTTGGGTCTTTTACGCCCGCGAAGAGATCTCGCGCTCCGAGTCAGGACTCTTGGAGGTCGCCCAGCTGCGCCCGGACCTGCTGAGCGCCGACGCGGCGATTCTGGCCGAGCCCACCGGGGGAGTGGTGGAGGCGGGCTGCCAAGGCACCCTGCGCGTCGGCATTGAGTTGAGCGGAAAGCGTGCCCATACGGCGCGCCCCTTCACCGGACGCAACGCCCTGCACCGACTGGGCACGCTGTTGTACCGAGTGGGCTCGTACGAACCGCGCACCGTGACGATCGATGGCGTGGACTTCACCGAACAGCTCCAAGCGGTGAGCGTCGGGGGCGGCGTGGCGCCCAACGTGGTTCCGGACTTGGCGAACTGCACGCTTAATCACCGGGTCGCACCGGACCGGTCGCGCGACGAGGCCCTCGCCTGGCTGAGGGGATTTCTTGGGGACTGCCTCGACGACAACGACGTCATCGAGGCGATTGACTGGGCGCCCAGCGCGGGGCCGTCGCTGGAGAACGACCGCCTGAAGATGCTGGTGGCGCTCACCGGGGCGCCGGCAAGAGGAAAGATGGGATGGACCGACGTAGCCACCTTCGCGGAGTTAGGTGTGCCGGCAACCAATTTTGGCGCCGGCGACCCTTTGTTGGCCCATCGCAGTGACGAACTAGTGACCCAGGGAGAGCTAGACGAGTTCGCCCGAGTCCTGGGCGAGTGGTTGCGCTAGTAGTTTCGTAGCACCGAAATCACTCGGCCGAAGATCGTGACGTCGGCGGCGTTGAATTCCAGTGGTTCGAATTTTGAATTCTCGGGCTTTAAGACCACGCGGGCCCCTTGGGGGAAGTAGCGCTTGACCGTCGCTTCGTCATCGGGAATGCCGGCCACGACAATTTCCCCCTTGTTCGCGGTGTGCTGGCGTTGCACGACCACGTAGTCTCCGGACAGGATGCCAGCCTCGATCATGGAGTCGCCCCTCACCTGCAGGACAAAACTGTCGCCGCGCCCCGCGAACTGCTCGGGGATTGACATGAGATCGTGAACGTGCTCCAGCGCGAGCACGCCGGTACCGGCGGCGACGTCGCCGACGAAGGGAATGTAACGGATGTGCTGGTCGGGCGCGGGGTTTTCCACGTCGAGGCGCACGGTCAGGGTGCGAGGTTGCTGGGCGTTCTTTTGAATGTACCCGGCCGTCTTGAGCACCTCGATGTGATTGGCGACGGTCGCCGGGGACTTGAGACCGACGTGGTCGCCGATCTCGCGGATGGTGGGGGGGAAGTTGCGCTCGCGCTGGCAGGTGATGATGAACTCCAGAATTTGACGGCGCATTGGGGTTAAAACTTCAGCCATAGGGACTCCTCCAGGGACGAACAGTTGTTCGTAGGTTAGCCCAAGCGAGGGGAAGAATCAAACACCTGTTCGCCTCTCTTCACCAAAAGTGAAACCCAGCAATTCTGTTCGCAACGTGTCGTTAGGATTGTTGCTCCGAGTTACGGATTGTCGAGCGATGACATGATGTTTTCGGGTACAAAACAACAAATATATTTCGTCGATCCCCACGTTACAATTGCAAGTTTCTTTCACGTCTGCATCACAAATAGTTCACCCAAAATGCTAGGTTGAGCGGATGGCAAATGCCGTGAAATTCCGGAAGGGGAATCAATGAAGTTAGGAATCAGAAGGGTTGGGGTGGTAGCGATGAGTGGGGCTTTAGCAGTATCTGGCCTCCTTACCTTGTCGGCGACGAGCGCGTCGGCGGCCAAAAAGTTGCCGACGTACGAAATCGGTTATCAAGGGCCGCTTTCGGGTGGCAACGCTGCTACTGGTATCTACGAAAAGTTCGGTGCTCAGTTGGCGGTAAAGCAGTGGCAGGCTAACAGGCACCGCAAGTTCAACGTTAAGTTGGTCCCCGGTGATGATCAGGGCGACCCCACCATTGCGCCAAGCGTGGCGACTGGATTCGTTCTGAACAACAACATCATGGCCGTGGTCGGACCGGCGTTCTCGGGTGCCACGGTGGCTACCTTGGGCATCTACGGCGCCAACCATGTCGCTGAGGTGAGCCCTTCGGCTACGCGCGTGTCGATCACTCAGAAGGACCCAACGGCGAGCCCTTCGGGACCGCTCAACACCTATCACAACTTCTTCCGAGTCGTTGCGAATGACGGTGTGCAGGGCCCGGCTGACGGAACGTACCTGCAGAAGAACTTCGGAACCGGCAAGATTCTCGTGATCTCGGACACCAGTACGTACGGTGCCGGTCTCGCCAGTCAGGTTGCGGCGGCCATTACAGCGGCCGGCGGTTCACTTGCTGGTGGTGCGGTTCTGAACCTGCCGTACTCGAACGCCTGCACCGCAGGTGGAACGGGCACGAGTGACGCGGTGACCGCCGGTCTGACCGGCGTAACGGCAATCTTCTACGGTGGTTACTACTGTGACTTCGCTCAGGTGGTTGACAACCTGGTCGGAACCCAGCACTACACCGGCGCCATCATGAGTGGTGACGGCAGCGATGAGCCTCAGTTCATCACCGCGCTGTCCACTCCAGCTAACGGAAACGGCGTGCTGTTGACCTGTGCGTGCTCGAACAAGCAGACAGCTTCCTGGACCGCAGCCTTCACCGCTGTGGCGCACGAGGCTCCTGGTCCGTACTCGGCCGAGTCCTACGACGCGACCAACGTGATCTTGGCCGCAATGTCGAAGCTCAAGGTCGTCACCCGCGCCAAGTTGTTGGCTCAGATCAAGAAGACGAACTACAAGGGCATCACCAAGACCATCAAGTTCACCAGTTCGGGCGACGTATCCGGCACTGCGATCTTCGTGAACAAGGTTCAAAGTGGCGCAATCGTCCAATTGGGGCTTGAGTAGACCAAAATTCAATAGTTGTTTTCAAAGAGCCGGCTGCCCAAAAGCAGCCGGCTCTTTGAAAATGAAGACATGGCATCGTAATCTCAATTAGTTTCTAGGAAGTTGATGTGTTCGTGAGAGGCCTTGATGGCTAGTTACTTTGTGCTTGGAATTTTCACTGGCCTTATCTATTCGATGGTGGCCTTGGGCTACACACTGGTATACGGCGTACTGCGACTCATTAACTTCGCGCACAGTGAAGTGCTGATGAGCGGTGGGTTCGCTGGCTATTTCTTCTTGCGCTTCACCATGCACGCCACCCACATCTCCACACCCGTGCGGGTTTTGATCCTGCTGGGCGGTATCGTGGCGAGCGGGGCGGTCGGCGCCATCGTCGCCATCGCCATCGAGCGATTTGCCTATCGGCCCCTGCGGCGGCGCAATGCGCCCAAACTCACCTACCTGATCTCCGCGATCGGCGCCTCGTACTTTCTCTTGAACCTGGCCGGCAAGGAGTTCGGCCGAGACCCATCAGCCACGGCGCAGCCAATCACTCAGAGCTTCTCCTTTACGCTGTGGGGAGCACAGATCACCGCGTTCGACCTCGTGCTCCTAGGGGTCACGGCGGTGCTCTTTCTTGTTGTCAACACACTGGTGTCTAAATCCAAAGTCGGGCGCAGCATCCGGGCAGTCGCCCAGGACGCGGAAACGGCCAGCCTCATGGGCGTCAACGTCAACACGACCATTGCGTCAACCTTCGCCATCGGGGGCTTCATGGGTGGCGTGGCCGGCCTCTTCATCGCCATGAGTTCCAACGTTGACTACAACATGGGCTTCACGCCCGCGCTCCTGGCGTTCACCGCGGCGGTATTGGGGGGCATCGGAAACATCCGTGGCGCCATGGTCGGCGGTGTCGTGCTCGGAATATTTATGTACGTCCCGATTTATTGGATTCATCAGCCGTTCTACGAGCCGGTGATCGGGTTCGCCGTGTTGGTGCTGGTTCTGCTCTTTCGTCCCACTGGTCTGTTCGGTGAGAGCTTGGGGAGGTCAGCGTGAAATTCTTCGAACGTATTGCATGGCTCAAGCTCGACGGGGACGATCTGCGCCTCGGCCTGACGTGCTTCTTCTCGGGTGTGCTGCTCGCGATCATGACGGGGCCAGAGGGGAACCTCGTCCAGCCGGTCTACGCCTTTCAGCATTCGCTCTTTAGCAGCCACGTGTGGGGATTCTTGATCTTTGGCGTGCTGTTAGCGGCCGCGTCGATCTATCGGCGCAAGGTCCGCACCGGTGTCATCAGGTCCAGCCGGACCGTGGCCCGGCGCAAACCGCGTGCCTGGCTGTCAGACGTGGTGTTCTCTGCGGATCTAACCACGAAATTAGTGACGGGCGTCATTGCTTTGATCGCCGCCGTAATCATCGCCGACTTCACGGGTCCGTTCGTGCCGGACAAGATGGGCTTCCACCAAATCTTTAGCCAATTCAGCCACACCAGAACGTACGGTTACATCGCCATTATCTTTTGGCTGCTCAACGCCTATCGAGTCCGCCGCCATCCCAAGACTCAGTCAACGAGGAGCCCTTCGTTCTTGGGTTCGCCCGGGGCCATGATTGTCGGCGGTGCGCTCGGCGGTCTCCTGTTCGCGCTGTGCGCCGATCCCTGGCTGCCGGTCCGCTTCAGCTTCAAGTACTTTGCCCTGCACGGTCCGAGTGACAACGTGTTCTTCCACCATTGGACGACGTACCTGTGGACCCTCGTCGGTCTAATGGTGGGAGTGCAGGCGGTCAACAAGAAGAAGGCGGCGGCCCGTCCGGCCTCGTCGCGCGTGCGCCGCGTGCGCCACGTGAAGGTGAGCCAAAATACCCGACTCGCCCTCTACGGGGGCGCACTCTTCGTCGCCGTCGAAATGCCAAAGTTCATCTCGCCCTACTGGCAGGAGAGCATCTTCCAGCAGATTGGAATCTTCTGTCTGCTGGCCATCGGGCTCAACGTGGTGGTCGGATTCGCGGGCCTGTTGGATCTCGGCTACGTGGCGTTCTACGCGCTGGGCGCCTACACCAACGCCTATCTCACCAACGCGTTGCCCATTCATCCGCCGTTCGTGTTGAACGCATTTTTTAGCATTCCCTTTGCCATCCTGGTCGCGATGGTGGCCGGCGTCTTACTTGGGCTACCGACGTTGCGTCTTCGGGGTGACTATTTGGCCATCGTGACGCTGGGCTTCGGCGAGATCATCTACGTGCTGGCGAGCAACTTGACGTCCATAACCGACGGAGCGGGCGGGACCGGACCGGTCGGGAGTTTCTCGATGCATATCGGATTCGCCCATTTTGCGCTTAATGGTCTCGCTATTACCGACGACCTCAATTTTTACTATCTGCTGCTCGCCTTCATCGTGCCTATTCTCTTTCTCTTTAATTCGCTCAATCATTCGAAGGTGGGTCGAACGTGGGCCGCCATTCGAGAGGACGAAGTGGCGGCGGCGTCACTGGGCATCAATGGTCTCAAGTACAAGGTCATGGCCTTCGCCATCGGTGCGTCCACCTCGGGCGTGGCCGGCGTGCTGTCGTCGGTGAAACTGGGATCACTGTTTCCCTCGGACTTCGCGCTGCAGGTTTCAATTTTCGTGCTGGTCCTGGTCATCTTCGGCGGCATGGCCTCGATCACCGGCGTCTTGATCGGTGCGGCCTTCATTGGGTGGATTCTCCAATATCTGATCTTTCACTCCTTCATTGACTATCAGGACGCGGACAAGTTCATGTACCTAGGCGCCATCCTCGTCCTGACCATGATCTTCCGTCCCCAGGGCATGTTGCCGTCCAAACGCCGACAGCGAGAGTTCCAAGACTCCGACGCGGGGTTAGGATCCGCGGACGCCATGGGAACTGCGCCTGAGGGGCCGCTCTCATGACCAGCGAAAACATCTTCGAGGTAAAGAATCTCACGCTGCGTTTTGGCGGCGTTACCAGTCTGAGCAATGTCTCGCTGGAGCAACGTCGAGGCGAACTGCTGGCCGTGATTGGCCCCAACGGCGCGGGCAAGACGTCGCTGTTCAACTGCATCACCGGCGTGTACCGCCCGCAGGAGGGCTCCATCGATTTTCACTCGGTCAAGCGCGACACCGTCAACATCGTCGGCCGCCAGCCCCACCGCGTGAACCATTTGGGAATCGCACGGACGTTCCAAACGAGCCGCATGTTCAACGCGCTGACGACGTTCGAGAACATAAAAATCGGCGTGGAGTCGAGGCAGAAGACGGGACCGATCGGGGCGATGTTGCGCTTGCCCAGGACGCGTCGCGAAGAGCACGAATCCGACGAGCGGACCCTGGAACTTTTAGAGCTAGTTGAACTCACCCATCGCATGAATACCCCGGCGGACTCGCTGCCCTACGGTGATCGCCGTCGTCTGGAGATCGCCCGGGCCCTCGGCACCGATCCGGAACTGCTCTTGCTGGACGAACCGGCGGCGGGCACCAACCCCTCGGAGAAACTCGAACTGGCACAGTTGATCCGCAAAATCAACGTAGAGATGGGCACGTCGATCCTGCTCATCGAGCACGACA
>PLXU01000159.1 GCA_003151555.1 Acidimicrobiaceae bacterium
AAGAAGTACGGCATCAACATCAGCGACCAGAACCCGGATGGTTCCAGCGCCGAGGAGATCACCGCGATGACGGATGACAAGGGCCGTTCCAATGACCCCGACGTAATCGACGTAGGCACGAACTTCGCCGTGAGCGCACGGGCCTCGGGCATGCTGGCTCCCTACAAGGTGTCGACGTGGAGTGCGATCCCTTCGAACCTGAAGGACCCCAGCGGGTACTGGTTTGACGACTACGGCGGCTNNCGGCGGCTACGTCGCGATTGGTTGTAACTCAACGACCGTCACGACCTGTCCGACCTCGTTCGCACAGATCCTCAGTGCGCCGGCGTCAGCTGGTTACAAGGTGGGCCTCAACAACAGTCCCTTGTCGGCCAGCGCAGCGCTTGCTGGCGTGTGGGCGGCGGCGATTGCAGAAGGCGGCTCGCTGAGCAATATCGCTCCCGGAGTCACGTACTTCCAGAGTCTCAACAAAGAGGGTTATTTCGTGCCAACGGTGGCGGGGCTCTCGACGATTCAGTCGGGCGCGACCAACATCGTTATCTGGTGGGACTACCTTCAGGCTTCTGAGGTCGCAGCATCCCTTAAGGGCTGGAAGGTGACAGTACCGAGTGACGCGTTGTTCGCCGAGTACTACACCCAGGCGATCAACAAGGCTGGTCCGGACCCCGCGGCGGCTCGTCTGTGGGAGGAGTACCTCTACTCGGTGACGGGTCAGAACCTGTGGCTGCAGGGCGAGGCTCGTCCCGCGGAGTTGGCCTACATGGAAGCGCACGGTACTGCTAACAAGACCTGGGAAGCTGCGCTGCCCGCAGTGCCGAAGGGAACAACGAACGTTCCCACTCCGGCGCAGATCACGGCGGCCGAGACGACAGTAACGAGCACGTGGCCAACCGAGGTTACGACCGGTCCGTAGTTCCAAGTGAACGATAGCGAACCTCATAGTCGGACGCTGTTATCAGACCCGGGTGCTTCGGCACCCGGGTCTGAGGTCTTGCCCATCGAGAAAGGCGGTCGAAAGAGTCGTCTTCGCCGAGCCTGGCTTCCCGCGCTGGCGATGGCGCCCTTCTTCATCTACACGGGCGTGGGCCTCGGCGTTCCCATCGTGTACATCTTCCGCAACGCATTCCTCACCTTTCAGGGGAAATTCACGTTCAGCAACATGGACCTGTTGATTCATGGCATTTACTTGAAGGGATTCTTAGACAGTCTCCTGCTCTCAACAATCACGTCGATCATCCCGGGGATTCTCGGCGTCTTTCTCGCCTACGCCATCGTGACCTCTAACAGCGCAGTGCTGAAGAGAATGGTGGCCACCGCGTCGGCGGTGCTCGCCAATTTTGGCGGCATCAACCTCACGTTCATTTTCATCGCCGCGTTCGGAGAGACCACGGGCATCATCACGGTCTGGCTCAACCACATTCACCTGAATCCCTGGAGCCACGGTTTTGACCTGTATAACTTCTACGGTGTTGCCTTCGTGTATCTGTACTTTCAGCTTCCGCTGATGGTATTGGTGATCACGCCGGCATTGGGAGGGCTACGCCAATCGTGGCGTGAGGCGGCCCAGAACATGGGCGCGTCGAACTGGCGTTACTGGCGCCACGTGGGCATTCCTGTGCTCATGCCCTCCATACTCGGAGGAGTACTCTTACTGTTCGGCAGCAGCTTCGCGGCCTACGCGACGGCCCAAACCCTGACCGAGGGTACGGTGACCCTGGCGCCGATCCAGATCGGCGATACCGTGGCGGGCAACGCTATCGCGGGCGAGGCGAACGTCGGCTTTGCCATTGCACTGGGGATGCTCGTCGTGTTGACGATCACGATGATCTTCTACGGACTCGCTCGAAGAAAGGCGTCGAAGTGGTTACGGTAGGCGAGGGTTACTTCTTCGACGGCCCCGCGGTTCGAGACGAGGAGTTACCGGTAAGACGTCGCCGGCGAAAGAAATTTCGAACATGGCGCTTGGTGGTTTTGATAGTTGCCGCTGCCTATTTCCTCGCGCCCCTCTACGCGGGGCTAAAGTTCGCCCTCCAGAACGACTCCGGTCACTTTTCATTTTGGGCGTTCACGTCGCTGCCCTCCGAGCAGGGATTCTCCGACGCCTTCTTCCTCTCGATGCGCCTCGCCTTGTTCACCGCCTTGGCCGAGTTGATCTTGATGGTCCCCACGGCAATTTTCGTGCACATACGGTTGCCGAAACTGCGCCCGGTGATGGACTTCGTGACAATCCTGCCGATAGTTGTGCCGCCCATCGTGCTCATCGTGGGCGTCCTGGGTTCCGCTCCACTTTGGCTGAAGTCGTCGCCGTACCTCTTGAGCATCTTCTACGTCGTGCTCGCGATGCCCTTCGTGTACCGGTCGCTCGACGCGGGGCTCAGTGCCATTGACTTACGCACGCTCGTCGAGGCGTCACGATCCCTCGGCGGTTCCTGGATCCGCACGCTGTGGAGCGTCATCATGCCGAACCTCAGAGCAGCGCTGCTCTCCGCCACCGCGCTCACGCTGGCGTTGGTGTTCGGTGAGTACACGATGGCGAATTTGGATGGTTGGACGACGATGCCGGTATGGATCGCCCAGTTTCAGCAATCCGACGCTCACATCACGCTGGCGGCGGCGATGGCCCTGCTCATCGGCACCTGGCTCCTGCTTTCATTGATTGTGGCGCTTGACCGATCGCAATCGCGGCGCAGACGAAGAAAGGCGGGCACTTCGTGACCGACGTTCATGAATCAACCCAATCGGGTCCTGTGACGGGGGGCGCTGCGACGAGCGGAGCCAGGGTTAGCCTGGAAAATCTGGTTCGGTCCTACGGTAAGGTCCTGGCGCTCGACGGACTCACCCTCTCGATCGAACCGGGCGAGTTCGTTGCCCTCCTGGGCCCCTCGGGCTGCGGCAAGACAACGGCGCTACGTGTACTGGCCGGATTCGAACAGCCTGATAGCGGACGGGTGGTGGTCGATGGCAATGACCTCTCACACGTGAACGCGCAAAAGCGCGACATGGGCATGGTGTTTCAGAGTTATTCGCTGTTTCCGAACATGAGCGTGCTCGACAACGTGGCGTTCGGACTGCGCATGCGTCGCCAGAGCGCCGAGAAGCGCCGCACCAAGTCGGGCGAACTGTTAGAGCTGGTGGGTCTGAGTGACCAGGCGGCGAAGTATCCCCATCAGTTGTCCGGCGGACAGCAACAGCGGGTTGCGCTCGCCAGAGCCTTGGCCATTGAACCGCGCGTCCTACTGCTCGACGAGCCGCTGTCGGCCCTCGACGCCAAGGTGCGGGCCGAGTTGCGCGATCAGATTCGATCCCTGCAGCAACGTTTGGCCATTACGACGGTCTTCGTGACCCACGACCAGGAAGAGGCCCTTTCGATGGCTGACCGAGTCTGCGTGATGTCGAGCGGTCACATCGAACAGGTCGCCAGCCCCTCGGTGCTGTACGCACGACCCACCACGGCCTTCGTCGCCCAGTTCGTGGGCATTTCGAGCCGGGTGCCCGTCCAGATGGACGGCCAAGAAGTTGTTATCTTCGGTCAGCGCTGCTCGGTGCGCACTGGCGACTCAACGGTGATCACCGGACCCATCGATGCCCTGCTGCGTCCCGAAGACGTGGCCATTGAAGTCGACGCCGCCGGCGAAGGGTTCATTACCCACAAGAGCTTCTTTGGCGCCACGACGCGTCTGGTGGTGCAGGTGGGTGAGATTTCCGTACGCGTGGACGTGCGCAGTGACGTCGGGGCCGACATTGCCTTGGGCACCCACGTTCGACCCAGCATCATCGCGCGCGACGTGCTGGTCGCTCCTCGCGGTGCGCTGCTCATTGCCGACGAAGCCGACTAGTTGCGCTGAACTACCCATCGGAGTGCTCGATGCGTGACAACTCGCCCGTTTGGCGACCCGACGTCCTAGTGTGACGTTGATAGCAAGGAGCTCAGATGAACAACCGCCAAATAATTCTTGCCCAGCGCCCGGTCGGTCGGGTTGACTCGTCAACCACCGAACTAGTGGAGACGCCTCGTCCGGTCTGCGGACCGGACGAGGCACTTATCAAAGTGGGCACGTTGTCGATCGACCCCACCATTCGCACCTGGATGAACGACGCACCGGGCTACATGGTGCCCATCGGCATCGGTGACGTGATCCGCTCGGGCGGCGTGGGCGTGGTCGTGGAATCAAAGACACCGCACTACCATGCGGGCGACGTTGTGTCGGGGGTCACGAACTGGCAGGAATGGGTACTGGCCAGCAGGGAGAACAAGTTCACGATCATTCCCAAGGGCCTGGGACTGGACGTCCCGACCGTAATGAACGTGCTCGGCACCACGGGCATCACGGCGTACTTTGGCCTGCTCGACGTGGGAAAGTTCAAGTCCGGAGACGTCGTGGTGGTGTCCGGTGCCGGAGGCGCCACCGGTTCCGTCGTGGGTCAGATCGCCAAGGCGCGCGGTGCCAAAAAGGTTGTCGGCATCGCGGGTGGCCCGCAAAAATGCGCCGAAGTCGTCGAATTCTACGGGTTCGACGAGTGCCTCGACTATCGCGAAGAGAATCTGTCTCGCCGCCTGCGCACCGCCTGTCCCGATGGCATCGACATCTACTTTGACAACGTGGGCGGCGAGATTCTCGACGCTGCGCTGGCCAACATCGCTATGCGCGGACGAATCGTCGTGTGCGGGGCAATCTCGCAGTACAACGCCATGGAACAGCCCCGTGGCGTCGCCAACACGTCGATGCTGATCGTGAAACGCGCTCGCATGGAGGGCTTCTTGGTGTTCGACTACGCGCCGAGATTCCTCGACGCGCAGATGGAGCTGGCCGGCATGGTGCACAACGGCTCGCTGGTGCACCANNGGCAATCATGGCAAGACTTTGGTCGTGGTGGACGAGACCGTTCAACTTGGCTGAACCCGACGTGTCGGCGCCGCCCGCTCGGGTGGCGGACCGGGTGACGGTCGTGCTCTTCTTGGTGGCCCTGGTGGCCGGGTTCGCCCAATTCGGCGCTATTTCGTCGCTTAATGACGTGGCCAAACACTTCGGTCATCTCTCGTCGACCCGTTCACTGCGGAGCGTGGTCGGACTGTCCGGCTCGATGCTGGGCCTCGGCCTGGCGGCGTTACGCGTGGCCTCCCTCGCCTCGTTGCCGTTAGCCGCCCTGGCCGACCGCTGGGGCCGCACGAAGATCTTGCGACGCACGATTGCCCTGGGCCTGTTGGCGACGGCCGCGGCGGCCCTCAGTCCCGGCTACTGGGTCTTCGTGCTGTGCTTCGCGTTCGCGCGCCCCCTGCTGTCGGCCGCGACCACCCTGGTCCAGGTCATCACCGTGGAACTGGCCAGTACGAAACGGCGAATCAATCGCCTAGTCATCATGGCGGCCGGGGCCGGCATCGGAGCGGGGTCCTCGGCGATACTGCACAGTTTGATCCGCGGACCCGACTCCTTTCGCTGGCTCTTCGCGTCGGCCCTGCTGCCGGTATTCGTGATCGTGCCACTGTTGCGCGTCATCCCCGAACCGCTCCGGCGGTCGAGCGACACCCCGCTCGCTCGCTTGGGCGCGGTGCCGCGCCAACTGCGCGGTCGCCTGACCATCGTGGCGACGGTGGCCTTCGCGGTCGGCATGATCACCGGACCCGCGAACGGTTTTACCTTCGTCTACGGCGAAGGCGTGCTCAAGATGAGTCCCCGCGAGGTTGCCACCATCGTGACCTTGAGCGCCTTCACCGGCCTGGTTGGACTGCTGGCGAGTCAGCGCCTATCACGAAGCGTCGGCCGTCGCTGGACGGTGGCGCTCGGCGTGCTATTCACCGCCGTGACGGCCACGTACGCGTACAGCGGCGGTCGGACCAGTTTCATCATTGGCTACATGGTGGGCATCTGCGCCGGCGGCCTCTTGTCACCGGCCCTGACCGCGATCAGCACCGAGATCTTCACGCACTCCGTGCGAGCAACCGCGGCTGGGTGGATCGTGGTCTTCGGCGTGGCGGGCGCGGTCTTTGGCCTGGTGGTATTCGGCTGGGTGGGTGACGCCGTGCACACTTCGAGCCAGTCGGCGCTGCGTCTGCCCGCGATCGTGACGTTCCTGCCGTTCCTTCCCGCGTTGTTGTTGCTGCGCTACGTGCCCGAGAGCAGTCAGATGGCCTTGACTTAGTCCAGCGTCACGTCGGCGACGAGCGCGCGGTGGTCGCTGCCGCCTTCACTAGAACCGCCGCCGAGGATCCGCCAGGGGCCGCGACCCAGGATGTGGTCGATCTGAGAGTGGGGGTGCCGCGCCGGCCAGGTGCGCGCACGTACCAGTGAACGCCAACCGGGCAGGAAGAATCGAAGCAGGGGACGCCAGCAGTTAAAGTCGCCAGCAATGATGATGGGCAGTGTCTGGTCTAGGTCGAGCGCACTCTTGTTGATCCGCCTGTATAACTGGCGCGACCCGTGCGTGATGTGGGCTCCGTGTACCGCCAGCACGTAGAAGGAGTGGTTTCCGTCGTTGAGACGCGCCACGATCAGCGCCCGGCTGACCCGCTCGCGGCGTAGTCGTCCCAACTGCTCGACGCGCATCTCTTCGATTGGCAACGAGGTGAGCAGTGAGAGTCCCCACTGGCCGCGCTGCACGTCGCCCAAGGTGGCGTACTCCAGACTTTGGGATTTATTGAGTGCAAGGTATTCGCTGAAGTACAGGCCCCGTTCGCCCTTCAAATGGGCCATGAAAGGTTGCCAGGACCGCCCGCCCGTTCCAGTGGACACCCGTTCTCCCGTCGCCAACGCCACGAAGATGCCCTCCATGCCGTGGCCGGTCGCCAGTTCCTGGTAAAGGTCGGAGCCTCGGTCGCCGCG
>PLXU01000021.1 GCA_003151555.1 Acidimicrobiaceae bacterium
AAACGCTTCTGCTCGAAAATCTTCGCTTTCATCCGGAAGAAGAGAAGAACGATCCCGCTTTCGCTGAGTCGCTCGCAAAGCTTGCGGACGTCTATGTTGACGATGCATTCGGTGCCGCTCATCGCGCACATGCATCGATCGAAGGCATTACCCATTTCATGAGCGTCAAGGCTGCGGGATATTTAATGGACAAGGAGCTGAAATATCTGGGTGGTTTGCTCACGAATCCTGCGTATCCCTTTATTGCCATCATCGGTGGAGCGAAGATCTCTGGAAAAATAGATGTTATTCAAAACTTGCTCCAAAAGGCCGATAAAGTTCTCATCGGTGGTGGGATGACTTATACATTCCTTAAAGCGCAAGGAAAAGAGATCGGTAAATCATTGGTCGAGGATGACAAAGTTGAACTTGCGAAATCTTTGCTCGATCAAGCGCAAGGCCGTCTGTTAATTCCAGTAGATACGATGGTATCGAAAGAATTTAACAATGATGCAGAACATCGCGCTGTAAATGTCGATCAAATTCCGAATGATTGGTTGGGCATGGATATTGGGCCAGAGACGATCAAGCTGTTTACGCAAGAAATAGCAAGCGCGAAAACCATTGTGTGGAACGGCCCGATGGGTGTCTTCGAGGACCGCCGTTTCGGCGTCGGCACCGAAGCCATCGCGCGGGCCGTGGCGTCCTCGCGCGCCGTCTCGGTGGTGGGCGGCGGCGACTCGGTGGCGGCGCTCAAGGCCTACGGATTAGAGGATGCCTTCAGCTTCATCTCCACCGGTGGCGGGGCCTCGCTGGAGTTCGTGGAACTGGGCGACCTGCCTGGACTGAAGGCCCTGCGCGAGAGCCCGTTCAACTAGATGACGACCGCGTCCAGATTGCTGGTGATTGGCAATTGGAAGATGAACCTGGACTTCGTCGAGGCCCTCCACCTGGGCCAGCAGATCGGCGTCATTTTGAAGAACCGACCGGCCGAGCACACCGACATCGTGCTGGCGCCGCCCTTCGTGGACCTGCGCAGCGTGAGCTCGATCGTCGACTCCGAGCGCATCGCGGTGCAACTGGGCGCCCAGCACGTGAGCCAGCACGATAACGGCGCCTTCACCGGCGAGGTCAGCACGGCGATGCTCAAGCGCCTCGACGTGCGCTGGGTACTGGTGGGTCACTCCGAACGCCGTTCGATGTACCACATGGATGACGAGGTCGTCGCGGCGACCCTGCAAACGGTGGTGCAGGCAGGCCTCAACGCCGTGCTCTGCGTCGGCGAGGACCTCGCGGTGCGCGACGAAGGCCAACAGAGCGACTTCGTGAGCGCGCAGTTGCGCAGCGCCCTGGCGGGCCTCGACGAAAAGTACGCAGAGCAGGTGAGCGTGGCCTACGAACCAATCTGGGCCATCGGCACCGGTCGCAGCGCCTCGGGCGAGCAGATCCGGGCCATGGCTTCGACGATCCGCGCGCAGCTCAAGGCCCTGGGCCTCGCCGGTACCCGAGTCCTCTACGGCGGCTCCGTGAACGCGGAGAACGCGGGCTCGATAGTGAGCGAGGGCGGGGTCGACGGATTCCTCGTCGGGGGGGCCAGCCTCGTCGCGGAGAGCTTCCTCGCCATAATTGGCGCCTGCGACGGCTGCTACGCTGGAAAACGCTGAATCGGAGGATTTGATGTTCACCTGGGCATTCGTTGGTATTGAAGCGGTCTCGGCCGTGGGGTTGATCTTTCTGGTCCTGTTGCACTCGGGACGCGGCGGCGGTATCTCGGACCTAATGGGTGGATCGATGGGCGCCGTGGCGGCTGGATCGACCGTCGTGGAACGCAACCTCGACCGCATAACGATCGCCGCAGCGCTGGTGTTCACCTTCGCCACGCTGACGCTTGACATGCGTTTGCAGTAGGCGAAATGATCCCTAAAGGGTCGCCGCTGCGTCTTACGTTGGCTGGCCTCACCCTGGCAGTTATCTTGATTCCCGTCGCGTTGGCGAGCGCCGCAACCAAGACCACCACCAACGACAACAACAAGGTGCTGAAGATCTCGGTGCCCGGGCCCTTTAACGGCTGCACCTTCCTCGACGCCGGCGCCACGCCGAGTTCAGACGGCATCTTGGACCTCGTGCGTCCGTCGGCCTTCCTCACCAGTTCGGGCGGCAACCTGGTCGGAGAGGGCGGACCGATCGCGGCCGCGGAACTGACTTCGCTCAAGCCCGAGACGGTCGTCTACACGATTGCCCCCAATCAGCGTTGGAGCAATGGTCAACTCTTTGACGCCAGCGACCTGGTGGCCTGGTGGGCGTACGCCCAGTCGCTCTCGAGCGTGAAGAGCGATGGCTATCGCGCGATTTCTTCGCTCAACGTCACCAACGGCGGGCTCAGCGTGACCGCCATCTTCGCCACTCCCTACGCCGAATGGAACTTGCTCTTTCGCGACGTCGAGGCCCCCGGTGCACCCGACGGTTGCGCGATTGGCAACCTCGTAAAGCGACCGTCGCTCGGGCCCTATGTCGTCACCAGCGCGTCGCCGACAATGGTCACGCTCACGATGAACAAGAAGTGGCAACTCGACCCCAACCGCTTCGGCCACGTCATCGTGAGCAGCAGCGACCTCATTCCGTCGTCCAAGAGCGCGCACTTCGCCAGCTACTCCTTGACCGTCGACCGCGCCCAGGAGCAGGCGCTCAGCGCGCACCCCGGCCAGCTCAGTCACATCGGCACCTCGAGCAATATCGAGGAGTTGACCTTCGCGCCCGGCCTCCCGCTCACCAGCGCCCTGGGCATTCGTCAGGCGCTCAGTTGGTCACTCAGCCGCCAGAGCATGATCAACACCCTCTGGGGCGCGGTTACCTTCTCGCCTTCGCAGGCGCAGTCAGCCATTTTTTCCCAGGGTCAAAGCGCGTATCCGGGGACCTCCGGCACTGGCCCAACCGGACAGGCCGCAACGACGACGACTACCGCGCCGGTCGGGGGCGGTACGCCTGGATTGGCGGACTGCCTACCCTGCGCGTTGAGTGCATTGAAGGCGGCCGGTTATCGCCATGTGGCTAAAGGTTTAGTGGGCAGCAACGGGGCCGTACTGTCGCTGCGCGTGGCCGTTGGACCCAGTGCGACCGATCAGTCGTCGGCAGCGCTGATCGCGACTCGATGGGGGGATCTCGGGATTCACGTGACCCAGGTCGATGAGACGAGCGACACGGCGGCCGCGGCGGCCGCGGCCACCAATCACGTCGACGTGGCGATCTTCACGCGTCCCACCATGACGACACCCTCCTACGCGGCTCGATCCTGGGCCGGGCCGGCCTACGTGGATTCCTTCCCCAGCGGCGTGCGCACGTCGCAAGTCACCAGTCTCTACGACACTGCCGTGGCCAACTTCAACCCGGTGGCCGCCAACGCGACGTGGCTCTCGCTCGATCAGGTCATCATGAATCAATTCTGGGTTCGCCCGCTCTACACCGCGCCGTCGCTGGTCGAATGGTCGAGTACCTTGGCCAACGTGGTGGGTAGTCTTTCGGTCACCGGATTCGTCGACCAAGTGTCAAGTTGGACCATCGCTCCACCCTTGCCGCCGACGTAAGCACTCCACGACGAAAATCGATATCGGGCTAAAGTAGAAGTCCGCGTCGAAGTGGCGGAATAGGCAGACGCGC
>PLXU01000068.1 GCA_003151555.1 Acidimicrobiaceae bacterium
CATGGGGTGTTGGTGTTTCACCGAACTCCCGAGTTGGCCATCTTGGTCGGCGGAATTGTCGAAGAGGCCGCGCAAGCGGGGATCAACGCGGCCACCCTCGGTGGCCCAGTGGAGATTCCTAAAGAACTTCGAGAGGCTGCGCTTCAGCGAGCCATGATCTTCGCCAACCAAGGAACGGTCCACGCTTAGTTTCGATTTGAGGCTGCGGTGGAAGATTTCCGCTTGAAAGATCGACCTCGAGTTACCGAGTGATGTATCTGATACAAAGATTGATACAATATCTTCATGAAGATATTGAGAATTGACACCGAATCGTCCGATCCGCCATTTGAACAGGTGCGAAGCCAACTGGCGAACGCAATCACTACTGGCCAGTTTGAACCGGAAGATCAATTGCCAACGGTGCGCAAACTTGCGGCTGACCTAGGTCTCGCGGCAAATACTGTTGCGCGGGCCTATCGCGAGTTAGAGCTCGCGGGGATCATTGAAACTCGTGGTCGCCACGGCTCCTTCGTAGCGGGCAGCCCGTCGCCCAAGAGGGAGGCCGGTGCCCGTTTCGCGGCAGCCTTTATTCGCCGCATGCGCGACCTGGGAATTGGCGACGCGGAGATGCTCGCGATCTTCCGTAACGAGATCGATCGCCATGTGCCGTCAACGACGTCAAGGCTGCGCTCCACCTAATGATTGGGGCCCTTGTTAAGTCGCACCTGTCAATGTGGCCATTTGTCAAGTGGTTCCTCATCGTCTGGGCCATGGAAACCGCGATGGGTCTGATGATTTTCAATCACAAGAGTCGCTGGATCAAGAGGGCGCATCGTTTGGCTGTGCAGTCCAACATCGAACTGCCCTCTCGCCTAGAAGAACGAGTCGCTCGTCGCCTTCGCAACGAGGTTTTTGTGTCAGTTGGCTTGTTTCCCTTGATCTATCTTCCAATGTGGATTCTTGTCCTGCGCACTGGATTGCGAAACGCTGAGTTTTGGACCACGTGGTTCCCTCGCCTCGTGGTGCTACTGCCTTTGTTGCTCCTCTGTTACAGCTTCGTCAGCGTCATTGTCGCACGCTGGAACAGTCCCGGCACTACGCGGGTGTCACATCTTCGACAAATCAGACTTCGCGAGGCGTTCACTTCCTCAGAGTCGATCACGCTCGTTGCGGGAGGATGCGCGACCATTGGCGCGAGCGTGTGGGGATTGTCGCGCGTGCATGCGAGCACGAGTTGGTGGATCCTTGATCTCGTCGCGCTCGCGGTAGCAGCCGTGCTGTGGTGGCGCATGGAGGAAGCATTTATGCGCCGCCCGTCGATGGCGAGTGATGTCACCGAACTTGGTTGGGATGACGTTCTGCGGTTTCGTAGAGTTCGCAGCCTGGCGATCAGTGCCGCGTGGCTGCCACCATTCGTTATCTTCCTGCTGGATTTGTTCGTTGACCAATCGCTGGACCACTTTCAACGCGTGAACACGTTCCCGATTTACATCCCCATTGTTTCGGTCATCGCGGTCGTGCTGATATTCAGAGAAGGTCGTCAGCTATGGCGCCTGGAGGGTCGCTGAACGTCGCAACGAATCCTAGATTCGACCGTTGAATGACGTCCCGTTTTGTCATGAGCAAAATTTCTTCTTCACCATTGAGATTTTTGAATCGCTAGCTACGTGCTGTGGCGATTGTGATTTACTTAGGCATACGCGTTGACGCTCAGTGACGAGGAGAAAGAATTGTCTTCATCGGACGACTCCGCGCCAGTGGGGGGCTCCACGCGGATCCTCACTTTTCTGCTGACCGATCTCAAGGGCAGTACCGAGCTCTTCAATCGGCTTCCGGACGAGATGTTCGAGGTCATGGAATTGCACGATGACATTGTCAACAGTGCCATTGAAAGACACGGTGGCCACGCCTTCAAGTACACCGGTGACGGGGTCTTCGCGGTCTTTGAGGAACCCAAGTCCGCCGTCATCGCGGCCCTGGAGATACAGCGCTCCGTGCTCGAGAGCGATCGGGACGTAGCCAAGGATCTGGAGCTGCGAATCGGCGTCAACACCGGGCCGGCGCGCCAGCGCGGTACCGACTATTTCGGGTCGGCCCTTAATACCGCGTCGCGACTCGAGAGCGCCGCCAGCAGCCGCCAGATCTTGGTGGCGCACAGCACGCGCCAGCACTTTGAGGGTGTCGAGGACGAGCACATTGTCTTCACGGATCTCGGGACGCACCGGTTCAAGGGGCTCAATCCCATTCAGGTCTTCCAGGCGAGCGGTCCGGGGCTGCCGCAGGATTTTCCGCCCATCGCGGGCAAGCGCGACGCGCCCGAAGGCAATTTGCCGGCCAACTTGAGTTCCTTCCTGGGCCGGTCGTCGGAACTCGCCGAACTTCATAAGCGCGTGGGCCAAACCCGCCTGACGACGCTGCTCGGACCGGGGGGCATCGGCAAGACGCGGCTCGCGATCGAAGTGGCGCGATCGGTGCAGCCGGACTACGACGGCGGCGCCTGGCTGGTGGATCTCTCGCCCATCGATCTCGGCAGCGACGTATGGCCTTGCTTCGCGACGGCCCGGAGATTGCGCCGCTACCCAACGCGTCGCCGCGCGTCCAGGTCTTGGACCGACTACGCGAGTCTCGCGCGTTGTTGGTGATCGACAACTGCGAACACGTGCTGCGCGACATTGCCCGGGCGGTCGTTGACATCGCCTCGGGGTCGAGTGATGTGCGAATGCTGGCCACGTCGCGACACGTCCTGGGCGTGGCCGGCGAATCGATCTTCGACGTGACGCCGCTCGATGAAGCGACCGACGACGCGCGTCGCACGCCACCGGCCGTCGCGCTCTTCGTCGAACGGGGCCAGCTCGCGTCCAGGAACTTTCGGCCCGCGGGCGATGAACTCGACGTGATCGCGGACATCTGCGCCGATCTCGACCACCTCCCCCTGGCCATCGAAATCGCGGCCGCCCAGTTGCGTCGTCTCGACCTTGCCCAGATCCAGGCGAAGGCCAGGGATCCCCTAACGTTGCGCTCGGCGACTTTTCATCGAGCCGTCGGGCGCCAGCAGACGATTCGCGAGACGTTGGAATGGTCCTATGAGTTGCTCGACGCCACCAGCGCTCAGGTGCTCGACACGCTCTCGGTCTTTTCCGGTTCCTTCCTCGAAGACGTCGGTCGAGACCTCATGCGTCTCGTCGGCATCGACGACGAGCAATACGTCGACGCACTCAACGAACTGCTGGATTCGTCGCTCTTGGCCCGCGATCCGAGCGACGCGACTCGCTTCAAGATTTTGCACATCGTGCGAGCGTTTGGGCGTAACCGGCTGGTCTCGTCGGGCCACTACGGCTCCATCGAGCATCTGCACGGGTTGACCTTCGCGCAACGCATTGCCCTGCTGGGAGCAAAGTTCGACTCACCCGACGAGGGTCCCACCGCCGCGACCATATTCGCCGAGCAGCCCGACATGGGCGCGGCCTTCGAACACGCCATGGCCCAGGAATTGGCGCTGGCCAGCGATCTCACCGCACCGATGTTCGTCTTCAATTACATGCAGCGCGGCGCCGAGTGCGGCACGTGGCCCGCGCGGGTGATGGCCCAGCCGGGGGCGGACGACCTGGCCAGCGCGCCGATCATCTTGGCGGCGGCGGCCTGTCACGCCCTGCACGCCGACGGCGAACCGGAAAGGGCGATGGAGTTCGTGCGGCGGGGCCGGTTAGCCGAGAGGAACGGCGGCGAGTCAAGTCGGGGCTGGATTGAGGGAGTGGCGGGAATGGTCGCGTTCTGGACGGGCGACCTTGGCGGCAGTATCGAACTTCATCGTGGCGCCGCCCAGCTCGCGCACGAACAGCGCAACAGTTGCTGCGAGGTGACGTCGTGGTGCCTGGCCGCGTTCGCCGCCAACATACTGAAGGACGCTGATCTCGCCAATGAGCTGCTCGCCAACGCGTCCAAGGTCAGCGATCAAACCGTGAGCGCCAGCGCCATTGGTTACGTCCTCTTTGCGCGCGGGGCACTGGCGGCGAGAAAGGACCCCGAGCTGGCGCTCAGCATCCTGGAGAGTGCGGCCGAGTGGGCCGCGGACGCGGGCAATTCGCAGGGCTATAACCGAGTACGTCGACACATCGCCGACGTGCGCGCGGCCCAGGCGCCCGAAGCGCAGCGACTGCGTCTGCGCGCGCAAGGGTTTCTCGGCCTGCCCGAAACTGGTGACACGCTGCACAGCTGGTCGGCCGTCGAATCGCTCTTGAGGCCACTGGCCTCGTCCGCGCACGACGCGGAGGTGGCACTCCTAGCCGGGGCCATCGACGCATCACCAATCATGTTGGACCGGACTTCCCAAAAGATCGTCGATACGGTTCGCGAACGCATTGGCGACGCAGAGTTCGACCGGTTAGCCGCGCGCGGCGCCGCGCTCAACTTGTCCCAGATTCGCCTTCACGTGAAGGACAACTACTTAGAGGGCGGATAGATCGCGGTGCGCCTCGCAGTCCCAATACTGATCGGCGCAGCGCCGGCACGACTCGGCGTGATAACGCGCGGGATCGGGTCGCGCTCGCGGGATCGTGTCGCAGATGTACACTCTTCGAAATCGCGGTAGCGCTCGAGTGCGGTGTTGGTTCGACGAGTAATCAAGGATGGGGGTTGCCATGTTCGATGTAGTGGTGGTGGGAGCAGACTTTTCGCCGACGGCGCGCCGGGCCGTCGTGGCCGCCACGGAGCTCGTTTTGATGTCCAAGGGGTCCCTGCATATCGTCACGGCGTACGACGCCAAGACCAAGAGCGTCAAGCAACTGCCTAGCGAGTTTGCCAACAAGGGCGAGGGCGGCGGGACCGAGGCCGCCTTGCAGGATCTGTCATTCGTCGCGAAGAAACTCGGCGTCGACCCGGTGCTGCACATGGTCGAGGGCGAGCCCGCCAAGGTCATCGTGGATGTTGCCGACGAGGTGAACGCGGACACCATCGTGGTGGGAAATCGAGGCATGAAGGGCGTGCGCCGGGTCCTCGGCAGCGTGCCGAATTCGGTCGCGCACGAGGCCAACTGTTCGGTCATAATCATTGACACTACTGAGTGACGTCGCTGCGTATCGGGCGCTACTGATCGGTTCGATTCACGAGTCCGTGTTCGATACGACCACGTGCAATGCGGAGTAACCCTTGGTGAATCCCGATGAGATCTTTGAGTCGTGGCGTCGACAACGAGAGCGCGAAGGCGAACGCGTCAATCTAATGGATCTGTACGGCCTCGTGGCCGAGTCACGAGGCGTCGCGCCCGAGGAGCTCCCGCTCGCCGAGCGCCAAGCCCTGGCGGCTCGCGCTCTCAGAGTCATCTGGCCCGGTTTCGAGCAGGTCGCGGCGGTGCGCGTGGGCGACCAAATCGAGATCGTCGACTACGACGACCGCTGGGCCGACCTCTTTGGCGTGTGGCGCGGTGGTCTCAGCGAGAGCCTGGGGACAACGGCCCTTCGCATTGACCACATTGGCTCGACGTCGATTCATGGACTCGCGGCCAAACCCATCATCGACATTCAACTGAGCGTCGCTGAGCTCACCGCTGAGTCCGAGTACCTCGCCGGTTGCGCCTCGGCCGGCTTTGAGCTCTACAGCCGCGACGAAGTGCACTACTTCTTTCACGTGCCCCCACCGTCGCCTCGCGTGGCCCAATTGCACGTGTGCCAAGCGGGCGGTCAGTTCGAGCATGATCATCTGCTCTTCCGCGACTATCTGAGGGCCCACGCTGACGAGCGTGACGCCTACGCGAGCCTCAAGAGAAGCGCCGCCGAGAAGTGGAAGGACGA
>PLXU01000140.1 GCA_003151555.1 Acidimicrobiaceae bacterium
ACCAGAAGAGGTTCTGCCACAGGTAGGAGCTCCCGCCGTGCTCGGAGACGTAAAAGGCCGTCTGCGCAGTCCGGTCCAGCACCCCGAACGTTCCCGCCGCGAAGAGCACCGGGGTGGCCAAAGTCAGCAACGCCGCCGTCGCCAGGATGGACCATACAAAGATGGGTATTCGACTCCAGGTCATACCGGGCGCTCGAAAGTGAACAATCGTCACCAGGATATTGAACCCGGCCGCCATCATTCCCACGCCAATTATGGCGAATCCGAGCAGGTAAGAAATCATGCCTACGCCAGCTTGGGTCTGCAGCGGCGCGTAGCCGGTCCAACCAGTAGGAAATCCTCCGTACGGCAACGCCGACACGATGACGCCGTAGCCGGCCATGAAGATCCAGAAACTGAAGGCCTCTATTCGCGGAAACGCCGTATGCCGCGCACCAATCATGAGCGGTACAAGATAGTTGCCCAATGGACCCACTACGAGCGAGGAGGCCATCATCATCATGATGGTGCCGTGCTCNNTCGGTGCGAATCGCCATCGCCAGCAATCCACCGGTGAACAAGAAAAGCAGAACACCTACTACGTACTGCAGTCCGACCACCTTGTGGTCAGTGCTGAAGCGAACGTACTTGCTCCAATGATCCACCGTTTCGGTTGGCTTGGCCTCCTTGCCCACCATCTTGGCGAGTGGGTAATTGAGCGCGCCAATTCCCGCCAGCCACCCCACGGTTGCAAACGCGAGGGCCAACGTATTCGACACAGCATTCATGCCACTGTTAGCGATGTATATGTAGTCGGCAGCGATGTAATTGCCCAGCCAGTGACCGAACACGTAGCCCAGAATCGCGCAGATCAGCGCGGTCCCGATGTGTTGGCTCAGCCAGGGATTGCGCGCCGACGTTGGTGTTCGTCCGCCCGCCCTCGGCGGCGTCTGGCTACTCGTCGCATCGACTTCCGGTCGGTCGGCCGTGAGGGTCATCGGACGCACTCCGTTTCTCTGGTCGTGTAGCGCTTATCAATAACGATGTTGTAGTCCATGATCATGGCTTCGCGCCGTAGAGTTCGGCCTTGCTATATGGCGTGACGCCGCCGTCAATGTAGTAACCGCCGGCGGAGCCGTTCGCGTCGGGTACGTAGGTCCAGGCGAAGGGGGCCAGGTCCTTGGTATTGGTCGCGTTGGCCGCTTCGGCATTGGTGGCCCAGGTCATGAACGCGGACTGTGAGACCACTTTGCCATAATCGAACATCGCACCGTGCCAAAGCCCGCAGAGTTCGCTGCAGCGCACGACAAAACTGCCGGACGTCGTCGTATCGGTGAAGGCCACGTTGTTCGCCTGGGGGTTCGCGTCGGCCTTCACACTTAACTGGTAGGCCCAGAAGCTATGAATCACGTCGAGAGACGTCACGTTGAACGCAATCGTGGTGTCAGTAGGCAAGATCAATTGCGTCGTCTCAAAACCGCCAAACGCCGGATACCGATAGGTGAACTTCCACTGTTGCGCAATGACTTGCACAACCAGCACCTTGCCAGATGACGGCGACCACGAGTCTCCCGTCGTCAGCGCCGCCGTCTCGGCCGCCGTTGCCCCGTTGGGCGCCCAAATTGGATTGGGTCCCTCACCGCCTCCCGAGCCGTGATCGGAAATCAATGCCACCGTGCCGAAGCCGGCGAGGAAGAGAACAATGACGCTCGTTATAACAATCCACGCGACTTGAACTTTCTTGTTGCCGCGGGCCACTTCGCCACCGACGGGTTCCGGACCGCCACGTTTGTCGCTCCACGTCCGGATGGAGTAACCCATAAACACCCACACGGCGATCATCACCGGTAGGGCGATAATTACTAGCAAATTAATGTCAAGCTGGTTCGCCTTCGCCGTTGACGTCAAACGGCCAGGAGCCATGTGCGGGCCCACCAGGAACCAGAACAAAAGGTCGGCCACGACCGAAATGACCAACCAAATGTTGGTCATTCGTCGCAAATGTCTGGTTTCACCATTCACGGGGTTCTCGCTTGTCGTCATGAGTTCACCACTTCCAAGAAGCCGCCCATGTAGTTCTGTGTCGACATCGGACCTCCGTTACCGTACAAGAAGCCCAGTCCGCACGGGACGAAGCATTGCCAGGGGTAACTACCCGCCCCCTGGGTTTCAAAACTGAAAGAGATCTCGTTGTGCGGCATCTTCGTGCTGCACGGCGCCACACCGCACAGCGTGTCACTGCCATTCACTCCCACCAGCGGGACACTGACGCCTAACGTCGGAACGGCAAACGTGTGGCCGACGCCCGTACCGGTGAACGAGTTGTACACACTCACTGTTTTGCCATTTAGCTGCATGGAGTGGCCAAAGGTTCCTAGAATCTGTCCCCACTCCTGATTGCGCAGGGGACTGCCGCTGTCAAACTGCTCGATGGTCATATCGATCTTCGTATGAGCCGGCAATTTCCAGGTGGTGTCCTGGACCCACTTATGGGTGGTCGGATTCATCACCATGTACGAAACCCACGTGGGATGAGCCCCGAAGCCAATGGAACCCACCGTTTGGGCCAGGATATGCACCGGCTGACCGGCGGCCTGGCTCTTGGTGAAGTCGGTAACGCCACCAGGAGTGCCGGGCTTGAGGAACGTCGCCACGCTCAGCACCAAGAGTCCGACGGCAACCAAAAAGAGCACGATAACAGTGGTCAGCCTCCCCCTCATTGACATGATTCACTCCTTGCGACTAGGCAAAACGCTCAAGACTTAGAAAAGACAGTATCCGCTGAGGGGAGTAAAGTTACGATTTGTGAAGGAAAAGAGTAAGAAAATCCTTGGCATCCATTTCGGGCTCATTCTGGGCGAAACAATATGTATTTTGGCGTTTTATGTCGAATATCGACGGGCCGCGGGAGGCAACACGCTTTCGTGGGCCTACGTGGTGGAATGGCCGATCTTCGCCTTCTACATCATTTACATGTGGCGACGCCTTCTGCGCGAGGAAAAAGCACCGCTGACGAGTACCATTGCGCACATCAAGGAGCCCGACGATCCGGCCCTTATTGCGATGAACGAGTACCTTCGTGCCGTACACGGGTTACCAACTGTCAATGAGGAATCCTCCCCTGTCGAAGCGCCGCAAGACCGAGTGACGTAGGTCGCCGTCGTCAATATCAGCGCCCCGGTGGTGGATCCAAATCGTCGCGCGAAGGTAATGACGACGCCAGCGGCGGGGGACGCTCGCCGCGGAATTCTTCAACACTCATGCGTCGATGGCCCCGCGTGAGACGCTCGACGATGTCGGATCCTTCGGTGTCTTTCATAGACCGACGAAAGGCGATGTAGAGAGCGGGAAAACACCAGAAATCGCCACAGACCCACAGAATCGCCGCGCCAATTTGCTGATCCGCGAAACGATTCAGAGTAATCACCGGCATCGTCATCGTTGCCATGTTCTCCATCACCGCTCCAAAGGCGTAGGAAGGGACCGAGGTAAAAAAGCTGAGCGCGATGGCGATAATCGTCATGATGAGGTTAGTGACGAGAAGCGATCCCGCTTGGGCGAAGGGCGAGAGTTTTGGACGCAACGGCGCCGAAGGTATGAACTGAAACCAAAACAGCATGCCCGACAGGAAGAACGTCGACAGCATCAGACTCACATGCAGATCCGGTCTAGTCATGATCGGATTGAAGAGGCTCGGCAGCATCCAGAGCACCATCACGGCGTTGAAGAACATGATGCCGACGGCGGGCGACATTAAGAAAGCGCAGACCCGCCGCAGCGGATGACGGGTCGGGCGTATAAAGATGCGCCGCAAAATGCGTCGCCTCAAGCCAAGGGGAACCGCGTGCACGAGTGGCACCATCGGCGCGCCGGCCACGTACAGGGCGGGCGCCCCCAACATCACGAAGACGTGCTGGAGCATGTGAACCCAGAAGTACTGCATGGCCCAGAATTGGAGGGGCGAAACGATGCTGAGCGCCAAGAGCACCAGTCCGGCGTAACTGAGCCACATTCGCCGACGCCTGCGCACGGCGTGCGCCTTGGTCGAACGGCTATTAAGAGAGCGCAATCCCTTTTCGTGAAGGGCCAGGAGAGCCAAGGTCAAGACAGCGGCCCACGGGTATCCCCAGTTGGCCGTGAAGTAACTCATTATCTACACCTCTTGCGCATTGCACCAACCGACCGAGTAAATTCGACGCACCCCCAGATGACGCCGCGCGATCATCCGCCGTGCCCGCGACTCCCACCGGACCCTACTCCAGAAAATTCGAGACGCCAGGGCCGGCTGGCCAGATTTGTCATTGAGCTGAACTCAGTGACCCTGCGCCGCGTCAACCGTGCTGAAGGAGCGAAGACCCGACTTTTTGCAGGGACCGGGTTCTGCGTTTACGCAGACCGTGGATTTGTTCGTGACGACACCCGCGATGCGAGCACGACTTACTTTGGCGCCTTGAATGTTGGCCCCGTCCAGGTTGGCCCCGGAGAGATTCGCACCTCGCAAATTGTCACCCTGCAGATCGGCACCGCGCAGGTCCCGATGCGCCAGGTCGCATCCCGCGAGGTCTGGGTTTGACGCCACAACGGTGCAGTCACTTGAATGGGCGATCGGCGAAGCCGTCGAGGAACTTCCGCACGCACTCAATCCGAGGCCGGCCAGTAAGAGAAGCGCCAAGCACCACTGTCTATTCATAGGCCACAGTTTTCCATTTATCAGTGGGCGGCGCGTCGCAACCAGCAGCCGTCGTGACATTCCAACGTGCTGCGAGAAGCCACTATTTCCTCCTGGCCAATCCCCCATCAATGCACGTCCAGCAACGCATCATTTTTCGGACGACGTCGCTCGCGATTTGTACTCGTGAGAGATTCGGCATCCTCGGGTCAAAACGACCTGGCGCGGTGAATTAATCGGTCGCCTAGTGAACGCCCTGCGTCGCGAGTAGGTCCTTTAGTTCAGAAACCGACGATGACTGAAGCGAAAATTGCGAGAGCGGATCGTCGGGAATAATCCACCTGAGCGTGCCCTTCGATGACACGATGAACATGACGTCGGAGTGAACGCTCATCACGTCAGACGGCGTCGCCGATACGTCAACCCCGTAGGCCGACCAGACCGCGCTCGTCTGGGCCAGCTTGCCGGTGACGAAGTAGAAATCCTTCACGTGACGTAATGCATGGATCGCAATGAAGTGTCTGACGTCCGCCAGCGACTCGTGATTAGGATTTGCCGCCACCGCGACGATGTCGAGCTTGGCATTTGAGGCGAGTTGGGAACGAACCAGCGCCAACTGGTTCGCCAGCAGCGGACAATCGGAGTAGCACACGGGATCAAGGAACGTGAGCAGTGTGACGCGACCGCGATGCTCGCCCAGCGCGTACGGCTGGTCGTACTGGTCGGTCAGACTGAACGCGGGCGCCGCCACGTCGACCGACGAGGCCGGTCCATTTTGGGCCAAGTACAGTGTCGTTTCCGCCCCGGCAAACGAAGACCACGACATCGCCAATGCACCGGTGGCGATCATCGCCGTCGCAAAGGTGGCCACGACGGCGCCGGCGCTATTGGCCATCTCGCGCGGCAAGAGGCGCCTGCGAAGTGCGGGCGACTGAAGACCGGGCGACGCGCACCACGCGAGGAGGGCAATCGGAATCAGTGAGTTGAAATCGGTGGAGAGGCCGCCAAAAAACGCGGTGTCCTGTGCAACGACCCAGAGAAATACGCAACCGACCACCAGGGTGCGCGCCGGCCAGTTCCAACCCGTCGTCACTGAGCGCCAGAGGCCCGCGGCGCACACCAGTAGCCACAGCAGCAGGATGATATTGAATCCCCCGCCCATTGATCCTGAGATCGTCCCCACCTGACGAACAATCCAGGCCAAGGCGTGAGGCTGTGCGACCGAGGTCATCGACGACGACATTGCGGTCAGCGCATTGGCGTTGCCGCCGCGCCAAAAGCCGGCCGAGGGCAGTGATTGAAAGACCACGGCCACCAAAAGAAGCGCCGCCATGAAGCGCAGAACGAAGGGCGAGAAACTCTTGTGGAACGTTTCGGGCTTGACGAAGAGCCAGCACCCGGCAATCACGTAGAACAGCGAGGCCCCCGGCCATCCGAAGAGAATCGTCGCGCCGTGAGCGAAGATGCCGCCCGCTCCATTGGCCACCAGCCAGATCATTCCGGCCCACAGAGCCGACAGCAGCGCCACCCACCGACCAGTGCGACCATTGGACACCAGAATTACGAGTCCGATTCCGACTTGAAACCAGGCCACACCCGCCGCCAGGGATACCGGGTGAGCGTTCCAGATGTTGATGCCGTGCACCATCAGTGAGTGCAACCAAGAGGGCGTGTTCACGGTCATCGGTTGTACGACGTTGTTGGCGAGCCCGAGCGGCATCGAGATTTGAAATTGCAGTATGCCGTCGATCAGCCAGATGGCCCCGAATCCCCAACGCAGGTAGGTGCGTGCCCGCGGCTCCTCGCCACCGGGCAACACATTGAAGTGAAAAATTCGCTGGCTGATCAAGAGCACCACGAGGAAGACACACGCGACACCGCCAATCCAGAGCAAACTTGATACAAAGAGCGTGTGTCGGAACATGGACGTGACGAGGGAGTTCGTCAAATTGACCGACTTCACTTGCATGTTGGGCATTGGGTCAATCCCTGTTCGAGGTTGGAATTACTTTAAGTGGTCAGCGCACGCCGCCAGAACTCCGTTGACAAACGAGGCCGAACCCTCAGTGGAATACACCTTGGCCAGTTCCACGGCCTCGTCGAGAATTACGGCAATGGGCGGTGGTTCGTCCATCAGCATCTCGCCAATGGCCAGCGTCATCACCAGTCGATCGACCAGGGCCAAGCGCTCCAGTGGCCAGTCGATGGAAAAACGCGAAATCAGTTCATTCGCCTCAACCTCGTGCGACGCCGCCGAGTTAAGTATCAACACGGTATACGCGTCGGGGCGAACGGGCAGATCGTCGAGCACCGACGCGACGGGCCGTTCTTTGATACTCGCCTCGTACAAAATCTCCAGCGCCCGCTCGCGCGAGTGGTGACGCTGGGTGCCCTGCTCGCTCAAACTACGCCCGTGTCATGTACTCGCCGGTTCGGGTGTCGACCTTGATGGCCTCGCCCGGTCCAACGAACAACGGCACTTGCACCACGAAGCCTGTTTCCAGGGTGGCGGACTTGCGCGCGCCCGATACCCGGTCACCTTGAATGCCCGGCTCGGTTTGGGCAATCACGAGTTCGACCGAGGCCGGTAGCTCGACGCCGATGATTTCGTCGTTGAACTGGATCAACATTGCCTTGCCGGTTTCCTTTAGGAAGTTCGATGCCTCGCCCAGGCTCTTAGACGACACGGGCACTTGGTCGTAGGTGGATTGATCCATGAAGATGTAATCGTCACCGTCGCGGTAGAGGTACTGCGTATCGCGCTTGTCGATGATCGCCTGTTCGAGACGCTCGTTGGAGTTGTAGGTGCGCTCGATCACCGCCCCGGAGCGGGCGTTGCGCAACTTGGTGCGCACGAAGGCCCCGCCCTTGCCGGGCTTGACGTGCTGGAA
>PLXU01000035.1 GCA_003151555.1 Acidimicrobiaceae bacterium
AGTGGCCACGTTCCACGCCTGAATTGCCTGGCCCGCGGCGCCCTTGATTAGATTGTCGAGCGAACTCATGGCCACCAACCACCCGGTGCGCGGATCCACTCGCGCGCTCACCAAGCAGAGGTTGCTGCCCACCGAGTCCTTAAGCGTTGGCGGCTCATTACTCACCACGACAAACGGATCGTCGGCNNACGTCTCGCGCAGCAGCGACAGGGCGTCATCGCTCGTGATGTTCGCGGAGCGGAGGCGACCGTAGGCCGTGACCAACATGCCGCGACTCACCGGGATGAGGTGGGGCGTAAAGAGCACTTCGGCATTGAGCTCTTGTTGTATCTCGGGCGTGTGGCGATGCGTCAGCAGGCCGTAGGCCTCGGCGTTGCCCTCTAGGCGCGTGAACTGCAGGCGTTCACTGACGGCGCGACCGGCGCCCGATACGCCGCTCAACGCATTGACTACGATGCCGGTCCTCTCTACGAGCTCGGCGTCGAGGAATGGCCCCAGGGCCAGCGCCGCGGCAGTGGGATAGCAGCCGGGCACCGCGATCAACGTCGCGCCGACGAGTTCCTTGCGGTGCCGTTCGACGAGTCCGTAGACCGAGCTCGCGAGCAGCGCGGGCGCCGCGTGAGACTGGCCGTACCATGAGTCGTACGCCGTCGCATCCTTCAAGCGAAAATCAGCACCCAGGTCGACGACCTGCAGTCCACGCTCGAGCAGTTCGGGCACGAGACCCTGACTGTGCCCGTGCGGCAACGCCACGAACACGACGTCCAACGGTTCTTCAAAGATCGCCGCGGTGGGCGCGAACACGGTCGAGGGATACAACGCCGCGAGGGCCGGCACGTGCTCGGCGACGCGCTTGCCGGCGTTGGACTCGCCGGTCGCGATGACAATCTCCATGTCCGGGTGAGCGGCCCCGAGGCGTAACAACTCCGATCCGGCGTAACCCGTCGCTCCCACAATGCCGATGCGCATATGCCATTTTATGCACACAGAGTGATAAAAGTGCAAATATTCCTTCGAACGATAGGCTGGGCCGATGTCGAAGCGCGGATGGCTCCTCTTCCTGGCCATGGCCGTCATTTGGGGTATTCCCTACCTTTTGATCCGGGTTGCCGTGCGCCAGCTCGATCCCGGCGTCCTGGTGCTCGGCCGCACGTTGCCCACGGCCCTCGTGCTCCTGCCGCTCATTGCGTCGCGCGGACAACTGCCGCTGCTGCGGAGGAATTTCTTCTGGATTGCCACCTTCGCCGTGGTGGAGTTCGGCGTCCCCTGGTTCTTGATGTCGACGTCGGAGAAACACATCACGAGCTCCCTGACCAGTCTGCTCATCTGCGCGGTGCCGCTGTTCGCGGTGGTGGCCCAACGAATACGGCGCACGGAAGATCACATCAACGCGCGCCGCCTCGTCGGGCTCGCCATCGGGGCGCTCGGCGTGGCCTTCCTCGTGGGCCTCGACCTCCACGGAGGTTCGCTCAAATGGATCAGCCTGATGTTGATCGTCGGTCTTGGCTACACCATTGGACCGATCATCCTGGTCACCAAACTGGCGCACGTGCCGGGGCCGGTCGTGGTGGCCGGGGCCACCTCCTTCGTCGCCCTGTGCTGGGTGCCGTGGAGCATCGCGCACTGGCCGCAGCACATTTCGGGCGAGACGTGGAGCTGCGTCGCCGTGCTGTCGATGGTCTGCACGGGCGGCGCAATCCTCACCTTCTTCGAGCTAGTGAAGGAAGTGGGTTCCACGCGCAGCGTGGTCGTGACCTACTTCAACACCGCCATCGCCGTGGTGCTCGGCATCGCGATTTTGAACGAGCCGCTCACCGCCGGGATCATGGTGGGCTTCCCGCTCGTGTTGGTGGGCTGCATCCTGGCGACCAGCAGCAACAGGTCGCTCACCGTGGCGGTGTGAACTCACCCGAGACGCGCACGTCGTCGCCGACCGTGAGCCAGAGGCGCCCCGGCACCGTTCGCATCGTCACTTGATCGCTCACCAGGACCGGCCCGTGAAAGATCAGCACCGCTTCACGTAGCGTCGCGCCGACCACCTCATGGACCGCCTGCCACACGGCGGCGTTGTTGACGTGGTCGATCACGTCGATGTCGGCCCGACGAAGGGACCACGACCGCGAAGCAGCGTCGCGGGGCGGCACGCTGCGCTCGACGCGGCCCGAGACCTTGCGGCCCTGGGCCGCCAGGCCGTAAAGATCCAAGAAACTCTGGGGAATCCGCTGGGGCTGGCCGGCCGAGTTGACCGGGACCCATAGGGAGGCCGTTTCGATGACGTCGCGGTCGTCGACGGCCAGGTTGGTACGCCGTTCGGCCCACGCCGCACCCGTGCCCCCGCACCACGTGGTCAGGCGCACCCGTTCGCCCAGGGTGGGCCATCGACCGCCATCAACGAGTCGTATGGCCGTGCGCCGCACCACCCACGTCAGGTTCGAATCGGCGCCCACGTCGTCCCAGTCGTCGGTGCCGACGTCCTGGAGATAGCGGGCCACCCCGTCGAGACGAAAATTGCCGTTCGGACCGCAGTCCGAGAGTCGGACCCGACGTTCGTTGCTGAAGTGGCGACCCTCTGCTGGTCGCGCAACGTACTCAATCACTTACATAAATTAGTCGTAAAACTATGGTCGTTCGGCCATTCGAACCCTCCTCGGTACCGCATCGCACCCGTAATGTGGACCCAATGCCACGCGTCGGGTGCCCATGATTCTGCTCCTGCTCATCGGCTTCGTCGCCGGTCTCATCGCGGGGATCTCGCCGTGCATATTGCCCATTTTGCCCGTCGTGCTGGTCGGCTGGACCGATCCCGTGACGGGTGCCAGCCGTCCCCTGGCGGCCCGGCGCCGGCGCGCCGTCACCGTCGTGCTGGGACTGGTAGTGAGTTTTGCGCTCATCACCGCCGCCGGTTCGGCCGTGCTGAGCGCGCTGGGCCTGCCGATGAATCTGCTGCGCGACGCCGGCATCGCCATGCTCTTCCTGTTTGGCACGGGCTTATTACTGCCGAACCTCGAAGCGCTGCTGGAGCGGCCCTTCGCCCGCCTCACTCGGTCCGGCGCGCGCGTACACGGATCGGCCTTCATCTTTGGCCTTGGTCTAGGCGCCGTGTTCGTCCCCTGCGCCGGTCCCGTGCTGGCGGCGATCTCCGTGCTGGGCACTCGACACCAGGTCAGCTTCTACAGCGTAATATTGAGCTTCCTGTTCGCCGCCGGGGCCGCCGTGCCGCTCTTGTTCATCGCCCTCGCGGGGGACCGGCTGATTGAGAAGAATCGCCACCTCGCACAACGGGCCCGCCGGTTGCGGCCGCTCGGCGGTGCCCTGCTCATCGTGATGGCACTGGCGATTGGCCTTAACTGGACCAACGGACTGCAGACGCTGCTGCCCGGTTACACCAACGCGCTCCAACAGCACGTCGAGGGCAACTCCTATGCCTTCAAGGAACTCAACAGCCTTAAGCACGTTTCGCATAGCGACGGCTCCCTGCTTAAGTGTGAGTCCTACGCTGCGGAGGGCTACTCCCAGGGTCTCTCCAAATGCGGATTGGCCCCGCAGTTCACGGGCATCACCAAATGGTTCAATACCACCGGTGACCAGCCGCTCTCACTCAAGGCCCTGCGCGGCCACGTGGTGCTCGTTGACTTCTGGACCTACTCGTGCATCAACTGTCAGCGCACGCTGCCCCACGTCGAAGCCTGGTACCAGCGTTATCGCACCGCGGGCTTCGACGTCGTAGGCGTCCAAGCGCCCGAGTTCGCCTTCGAGCACGTGCTGAGCAACGTCCGATCGGCGGCGGCGAGCCTCGGAGTGAAGTACCCCATCGCGGTGGACAACAACCTGGATACGTGGACGGCCTACAAGAACAACTACTGGCCCGGCGAGTACCTCATCGACGCCCAGGGCGTGATTCGCCACGTTGACTACGGCGAGGGCAACTACACCCAGGACGAGAGTCTCATCCGCCAGTTGCTGCAGCACGCCAACCCCAATGCCACGTTGCCGCCCGCCACCAACGTGCCCGACCTCACTCCGAAGGTCATGACCAGTCCGGAGACCTACCTCGGCGCGCAGCGCTCGCAGTACTTGGACGGAGCCGAGCCCGTCGACGGCGAGAACGCCACTTACCGTTTCCCGGCCTCGATCCCCCAGTACAGTTACGCGCTCTCGGGTCGATGGTTAACCGCCGGTCAGGAGATCACCTCCGAGGGCGACTCGCAACTGTCGCTCAACTTCCTGGCCCAGGACGTCTACCTGGTGCTCAACGGCCAGGGCACGATTCGTGTCTCGCTAAACGGCGCGTACCTCAAGACCATCGACGTGTCCGGCTTCGCGCGCCTGTACACCCTCGTGCAACAACGCTCCAACGCCACGGGCCTGTTGAACTTGCAGTTCTCGCGCGGCGTGCAGGCCTATGACTTCACCTTCGGCTAACGCACCTGCGACGAGCCTTCGTTAGCGCAGCGCAGCGCCGAGTTGGGCGGCCCGGTCAATCAATGCCTCGCGCGCGCCACTGACCTCCTCGTCGCTGAGCGTGCGATCGGGCGAAGAGAATCGCACGCTGTAGGCCAAACTGCGCGTGCCCGGCGCCAGGTTGGCGCCGTCGTAGACGTCGAAGAGCACGACCTCCTCGACCAGTTCTGAGGCACCGCGCAGCGCGTGGGCCAAGTNNACCACCGCGCTCGGGTAGCGGCTCGCCATCACCACCACGTCGCTGCGCCTCGTCGCGAGTGACGCATCGGCCAGGGCGTCGAAATCGAGATCGACCAAGCCAACCCGGCGGTTGATCACCGAGGGCACCAGGGTCGCGACGAGCTGGGGATCGACTTCACCGACCCAGCCGAGGCAGGCCCTCGACGCCCGATCAACGAGGGCGGCCGAACGAGTGGGATGAAACCCGCGCGGCACGTCGTCGCTCGTACGCACCACGACGTCGGCGAGTCCCAACCGCTCGAACAAAGTGGCCCACAGCGCCACGGCGCTGGTCGCGTCGTCGCCCCCCCGCCCCAAGACTATGGTGAAGCGCTCGTTCTCTCGCGGCAGACTCAGGGTTACGTAACCGCCCTCCCCGCCCTTGGTCGCGCGCGCCTGGTCGGTGGTCTCGGGATGGGCGAACACCGTGCCGATCTCGCCGAGCACGACGTTGCCAGTGCCACGCTCAATGTTCTTGCCCCAGGCCTTGACCAGTCCCACCAGCATGCTGGCTCGCAGCACCGACTCGTCGGCGGCCAACGGATTGGTGATGCGCACCCGGGGCCC
>PLXU01000173.1 GCA_003151555.1 Acidimicrobiaceae bacterium
GGGTGGTGGTCTTGCCACTACCGGTCGGCCCCGCGCAGAGCACCATGCCAAAGGGCGAACGAACCAGTCTCGAGTAAGCCGCGTGGGTATCGCTCGGCATACCGAGGTCGTTCAAATGAAAGAGCGAACGGGTCTTGTCCAGGATTCGCATAACGCAGTTCTCACCCATGATGGTGGCGACAGTGGCGACTCGAACGTCCACCTCCTTGCCGTCAATGTTGATGGTGAGCTGGCCGTCCTGCGGACGGCGTCTTTCCACAATGTTCATATTCGCCATGATTTTGATACGGCTGACTAGTCCGGGACCAATGGAAACCGGCAACTGGAGGATCTCTTTTAGCGCACCGTCGATTCGAAAACGGACCCGAACGCAGTCTTCCGAGGCCTCGATGTGCACGTCGGACGCCCGGTCGCGCATGGCCTGGGTGATGATGCGGTCCACCACCTGGACGACCGGGGCGTCGTCAGCGACTACTTCGGTCTCGGCTGCGCTGTCAGATTTCTTACGCGTGCCTTCGACGGCCTCAAAGGCCTCGACCAGTTTGCCGACGCTGCCAATCGCGCGATAGTTGCTATCAATGGCCCAGACGACGTCGCTCAACGGCGCGAGCATCAACTGGACGTCTCGGCCCGATGCCTTGGCCAGTAGCGCGCGCACGTCCTCGCTGGGCTCGGCGACGGCGATCTGCAAGTAATTACCCTCGAAACGAACCGGGATGGCCAGCTGCGTACGGGCCACCTCTTCGGACACCAGTGCGAGCGCGGCTGGCTCCACGTTTTCTCGGCGCAGGTTCAACACCTCTAAGCCGAGCACGGCCGCGAGCGCGTCCGCCAACGCGCGGGCGTCCAAGAATCCCATGCCAACGAGGACTTCGCCTAGTCGGCCGCCGGACTCTCCTTGTCGGGCGAGCGCCTTCTCCAGTTGTGCTTCGTCAATGAGGCCTCCCTCGATCAGTAGATCACCGAGTCGACCCTTAAAAGGGGTCGCGACCTTGTCGCCTAAGGTATCTTGAGCCTCGGACGAACCGCTCGGACGCGTCCCCTGGACCGTCGCGACCGACGAGCCCTGAAGTGACGCCGAAGAATCTCGTTCTCCGTGTGGTCTGTCCGAATAGTTCGAACCTTCGGAGCCGCCTACCGAGCTTCGCGAGACGGTTTCCTCTACGGCCACCTTCGAATCTTGGTTGCCATTATCGTTTTTTCGATCTTTCTTCTTGAAAGCCACAGGTACCTCGCCGGATTGCCAAATGAGTGGGTGCGCTAAATCTAGCGCGGACTTTCACAATTTCAAGGTCTTTCGGGGCTCAACAACCCGTGTTTTCTAAATGTTGATTTTCGACCAATTCCTATACATTTCGTGTGCTGTACTGCTTTTTGGAGCCCAAATCACGGAAAATTCAACTCCCATTCGACATATTGACGTGGGCGCCCACCCAGATTTCACCCCTGCTCATCTTCAATTTCGACTACGAAGAACTAGATAATCACGAGCATTCAGAACTGATCAGATCCCGACTCGCGAGAATCCGCCGGTGTCATCAGGCAAATAAGAATTGACATGCACTTGTCGTGATCTGCCGCGCGTTCAGTACTCAGACGTATTCCATTGACACTCACTTCGAGATCTTTTCGCACCGTATATACGTCAAGTCCGAGAAAATCGACTCATCGAGGCCTGTTGAATCATGATCGCTGCGAAAAGTGGCCCGATGAAATAATCAAAGCACAGTAGCCGTTGCGACCTCCTATTCGCACTGACTGCCCGGTACTCGACTCAACATTGCCGCCACCTGACCGGCCGGCACGACCTTGGAAAAGAGAAAGCCCTGACCGAGTTCGCAGCCGAGATCGCGCAGGCGCTCAAGTTGTCCGTGGGTCTCGATTCCTTCAGCCAGCATCGTGATTACGAGTTGACTCCCGAGCGACATGATCGTCTCGAGAAGTGAATCGTTGTGCGTGCTCTGGTGGGGCGGAGGGACGAACGTCCGATCGATCCCGGTGAATATCGGGCTCAACAGCACGAGGTCCCGGTCACTTCAGAACAGTCGAGTTTTCAGGTCGCGCAGGTAGCGCCCGCTGGCCTGGGATTCTGCGTCGCGATGACCTTTCGGCACCAGCATCCGGACGTTCTGGTAGACCAACTCTTCGCGCGAGAAGCCGGTCAGCGCCGACAAAAGGTCGGTTGCGAAGCGTATGGCGCGTTCATCGAGCAGCGCCGCCCCGTCGATTAGGGCCTCCACTACGTGCTGTCACGAAAAGGGCGCTGACTTCCATGTCGCTCAGATTGATGCTTTCCCCCACCTCGCTCGCGAAGAGAAGCGCACTGTCCGCCGTGCGAGCGCCCGCGGACCGGAATTGTCGTGGCGATGCCAGTTTGAATGTCGGTTCGGGTAGACACGACGTCAGCGAATCGGGTCGTTTTGGGCGGACCCTTGGCTTTCCTTGCGCGGGACAAAAATGTGAACCCGACTTTCTCTCGTAGGCTTGGGACGTGTCCGATCTACTTCGCGGCGATGAAATCCTCGCCTGCGTCCATCGAGTGGCCCTTAATCGAGGCTCGCCTTTTGCCTTGGTCATTCCTCCCACGACGCCGGAAATGGAACGGCGGCGCCGAGACGCCGAGGACCATCGACTCACCACTTTGGCGCAGATCCAAACACTGCACCCCGAGGCGGTGACGCCTTCGAGCCCCGACGATACCGGCCAACTCATGCGCGAGGGCGCGCAGTTGATTCTGCGCCCCCGACTGGCCAATGACGTCGTCGGACGGCGACGAGCTTCGGCGCACGCGCTCGTACGGGTGGGTCGCGTGGACCAACGATTCGTCTACGCGCCCATTCTCATTAAGAACAACGAGATCCTGGAATCAGCTTCCACCCGGCGAATTTTGGAAGGCTCCCTGTCCAATCTCAAACCGAGCGAGGCCACGTACACAGACGGGGTAGGACCACGATCGAACCTGACGGTCACGCGCAACGGCATCACCCTGGCCCACGCGACCAGGGTGCTCGCGACACTGGGTCACGACGACCCTTCGGCCCGGGTGGCGATGATTGATCGTCACCGCCGCGTCTGGTGGTTCGACCTGGCGAGCGCCAATTACCCCCGTTTCAACCTCGCGACCTACGACGAGCACTACGAGCAACGTCTGGCGGTCCTGGAGGCCCACGACGAGTGGGGGGTCACCGGCGAAGACTTTCCCACCTCGCCCTACTGGCACCGCGAATGCACCGAGTGCCCCTATGAGCTGCACTGCGAGGCCCAACTGGAAAGCACCGATGACGTGTCGCTAACGCGATTCACCAGCCTCGAACAACAGGTGATCCTGCACGAGCAAGGAATCGATTCTCGCGCCCAGCTGGCCCGCCTCGATCCCTATCGCGCGCGCCTCGCCCACAACAAAGTCCCCACTCCCCACGTGGACTTCGAGCGCGAAGACTTCTTAGGGCGAACAATCGAAAAACTCGATGAGCTCATCTACCGCTCGCGGGCCCACGTGCGGGGAAGTTCACTACGCAGCGTTGACCCTGCGTTGATGGGCTGTCCGACGGCCGACGTTGAAGTCGACATCGACATGGAGAGTTACGGCGAGCGGACCTATCTCTGGGGAACCAGCGTGACGCTCAGCGAGCCACTCGAAGGCGCGACGCAAGGATACCGAGCCTTCGTCGAGTGGGGAGCGTTGACGGCCGAAACGGAAGCGAAAATATTCTGCGATTTCTGGACGTGGTTCAAGGACCTTCGCCAACGCTGCCGTGAGCGGGATCTCACCATCGCCGCCTATTGCTTCTGGGCACAGGCCGAGGACGGCGCCATGAACCGCGCCGCGGCGACAGCGATCGAAGGTGGACCGACCATTAAAGAGCTCGACTCCTTTCGCCGCAGTTCGCCGTCCGTGTGGATTGATCTGCACGAAGAGGCCAAGCGCCAGATTCAAACCGAGGGTCCGTTGGGGCTCAAGCAACTGGCCGGCGCGGCCGGGTTCCAATGGCGCGACATCAACCCCAGCGGCGAAGCCTCGATGCTCTGGTACGAAGAGGCGCGGTGCGACGAAGGACCGTCGGCGCTGGCGGCGCGCCAGAGGATCCTCGAGTACAACGAAGACGATTGCCGAGCGACCAAGGCCTTGCGCGACTGGCTCAATGGACCGGCGCGGGCGCTACCCCATCGTGACGATCCGCTCTAGCGACCCCGCCGCGCGAGCGTCGAGTCGCGACCCCGTGATCGCACCGACTTGCACGAGTGCCACGTTTCGTCGTAGCCCGCGCCTACTGGGTGTACTCAACACCCTGGTCGGACTGGCGCTCGCCATCGCCGTCGCGGGCGCCGTGAGCGACCTCGCAACGCGCCATTTCGCCCGAGGAATGTGGGTCCTCGTCGCCGTGTTGGTCGTGCGCTGGTCCGTGAGCATTTGCCTTGACGAGTGGAACGACCACTCAGCGCGGCGCGTGCGCAACTACTGGCGTCATCATCTGCTTGACCACTTCGCGCGTCCGCGAGCCGAAGGTGAGCGCAGTCGCGGCGACTTGGCGCTCGCGGTGGAACGGGCCGGTGAAGCACCGGCGTTGTTGCTGCTCGAAGCGAGCGCCCAGTCAGCGGTCCTAGGCATCGCGGTGATTTTCTGGGCGGTTGGATGGTTGAGCGCCGTCATCACCATCGCCCTCTTGTTACTCTCGGTACCGCTCTATCGCCGCGCGGGCCGGCGCAGCGAGACTCTCGCTGGCGAATACCATCGGCGTAGGGCCCTGCTCGAGTCGCGTCAACTCGAACTGCTCCAGCACGCGCCAGAACTGCGCGCCCTGGGTGCGGTGGGGTACGGAGCGCGCGAGATCGCGGCCATCTCGGACTCCGAGCACAACATTGCCCTGCGCGCGATTCGCGTCGCCCTGCAATCCTCACTCGTGACAGAGTTCCTGAGCGGCGTGAGCATTGGCCTCGTCGCCATGGTTGTCGGATTCGCACTTCTGGACGGAACACTTACGCTCTTTCACGCCTTGGTCGCCGTGCTGGTGACGGCCGAGCTGTTCGTGCACGTGCGCCGCTACGGCGCCGAGTTCCACCGTCGCGAGGACGCCGCCACGTCACTGTTGCTCTTGGGCGACATCGGCTACTCCCCCTCGCCGCGATCGCAGGCACTCATCATCGCCACCGAGCTGGTCAGCGAAGCAAGCGAGGGTCCCGTCAACGTCACGGTCAGCGCCGGTAACCGGATACTCGTGACGGGCCACTCGGGCAGCGGCAAGACCACCCTGTTGCACACCCTGATCGGGTGGCGGACCCCGCGTCGCGGATCCGTGCAGCAATCGGGCGCCGCCATTGGTTTCGTCAGCCCGGACAGCCACTTGCTCTCCGGATCGCTGCGCGACAATCTCACCTTGGGTGTCGACATGGAGTCGGCCACCGTGCTCGCACAATTGGAGTCCCTGGGGCTGGTCGGCGAACGCTTTAACGACCTCGAGATTTCGGTGCTCGCCGACGGACGGGGCTTCAGCGGTGGCGAACGGGTGCGACTGGTGCTGGCGCGGTGCCTGCTCGCCAGTCCGTCACTGCTCGTGCTCGACGACGTCGCGGGCGTGCTCGATCTCAACAGTCGCGATCGGGTACGCCGGGCCTTAAACGACCTGTCGCACACCGCGATTATCGAAGCCACGGTCGACACGCCACTATTGGAAGGCTTCACCGAGCGGCTGGTCGTGACCGCTTGAGCGACGATATTCGCCGACTCGCTCGCTGGCTGCGCCGGGCCCAGCCCCCGCTCGGGTCCCTGCTTCGCGCACTAGTGAGCGGTCTCGTCGCGACGGCGACCAACGTGGCGCTGCTCGTCGGGGCAGTCGCCCTGTTAGTGGAGAGCGCGACGCGACCCGGGCTGCGCGCGGTGGCGGGCGTGTTGATCATGATTGAGCTCTTGGCCTTTCTACGCTCGCCGATTCGTTTTAACGAACGGCTGAGTTCGCACCGCCTCGGTTTTTCGGCCGTGACCCGGTGGCGGCACTGGCTGGTCGAGACGATTGGGTTCTGGAGCTACGGCCGTTGGCGTGCGTACGCCGCGGGCGACCTGCTCGAACGCTCCTTGCGTGATACGGACGAACTGCAAGACCTCTGGCTGCGCTGTGTTGTTCCCGGCGCGAGCGTTGTCCTGACTTCGTTGCTGGGCGACCTCTTTATTGGCCTGCTACCCCCGCACGGGGGCTGGTGGCCAGTCGCGGGATTGTTGGCACTGTGCCAACTGGTGGGGCTCGTGGGACTGGGGGCCAACCTGGGCTCGCTGGTACACCGCGATCGACAACTTCGATTGGTGCGCGCGGGTTACCAGGCCACCCTTGTCGAGCTCAGCGCCGCCGCGCCGGAATTGCTGCTGCTGGGTGGTGACGACTTCGTCCAACGGCGCTTCGCGCGGGCCCGCCATTCCCTTCGCTTGGGCGAACGGGGCCTCGCTCGCCAACGGCGCGCCACCGGCGCGGTAGCGCCGATCGCGACGATCGCCGCCATGGCCACGATCGCCGCCATTCATCCGCGGACGTCGCCGTTGTGGATCGTGGTCGCCGCACTGCTGGCCCTTTCCACCTTCGAGGCCCTAGCTACGCTGCGCGGCGCGCTCGATACGGCCGTCGCCATAAGTGCGGCGGCCGAGCGGCTCGAAGACTTAGAGGCGGCGTTGCCCGGCGGCGACCAGCCCTGGCCCGGCGCGAGAACGCTGCGCGCCGACCACCTCATCCTGCGCGAGGGCGAGGCACTACTGCTCAATGACGGGTCGTTCCACCTTCGAGCCGGGCACCATCTCGCGATCACTGGTCCGTCGGGTTCGGGAAAGTCGACGCTGCTGCGCACCCTCGGCGCCCTCGACGCGGTGCGCGGGGGACGAGTGTGCATCGAAGAGACCGAACTGACGGACCTCGACGAGGACGAACTTCGCCGCCACCTCGCCTACGTGCCGAGTGAGCCGGGCCTGACCAGGGGTTTCGCCCGCGACGTCGTGCTCGCGGGTCGTAGCGGCACCCGTGACTTCCTGGTCGACCTCGCGGCCCTCGGTCTTTTCGTGGATCCCGACGGCAAATGGGACGAACTATCCCGGGGTGAACGGACCCGGGTTGCGATTGTGCGGGCAATGGTCACCAACCCCGACATCTACCTGCTCGACGAGCCGACCGGCGCCCTCGGCGGCGAGGAAACGAGCGCGGTATTGGCGCTGCTCGCCGGGACCGGCGCCAGCGTCGTGGTGGCGACGCACGACGAGATGGTCATGGACTGGTGCGACGAGGTGCTTGAACTGCGCGACGGCGAGTTGCGTTCCCTTAGCCGTTGATGGTGGTCATGCCGGTGGCTTGGTAGCGCTCGCCCTGCACGGACCCTCGCGGTACGGCTGCCTCCAATTTCGCGCAGTCGGCCTCGCTCAGCGTGATCGAACTGGCGGCAACGTTCTCGCGCAGCCACTTGCGCTGTTTGGTGCCGGGGATCGGCACCACGTC
>PLXU01000072.1 GCA_003151555.1 Acidimicrobiaceae bacterium
TCATTCCGCTCGCCGAACAGAGTGACTTGATTTTGGAGTTGGGTGCATTCGCAATGCACGAGGCGGTCACCGCAGCGAGCGCGTGGGAACCCGATGTTGAAGGGGCCGTCTTGCCCTACGTCACGGTGAATCTTTCCGCCCATCAGTTCCACGACCGCGACCTCGTGCCGATGATCGAACGCGAGCTCACTCTGAGTGGGCTCGACCCTGAGCGACTGATCCTGGAGGTCACCGAGAGCGTGGCGCTGCTCGATATCGCCGAAACCATGAACGTGATGGAACACCTCAATCGCCTCAAGATCGGCATCGCGCTCGATGATTTTGNNTCGACATGATCGTGCTCGCCGAGGGCATCGAAACGCCCGCGCAGCTCGATCACCTCAATAGCCTGCACTGCGATCTCGGCCAGGGATTCCTGTGGTCGCCGGCCGTACCCAACGAAGATGCGGTGACCATGCTGGCCAGGGTACCGGAGATAAATAACGTTGAGGTGCCGGGCACGAGCTGGGCCCAATTGGCCGAAATGCCAATTCCCGATCCGCCTGCGAACTGAAGATCGGCGTCGAACGCAACTCGGATCGCGAGCTGACAGATTTTGAAATGGCGACGAGTCTCCTCATCGAGGAAACTTGCGAGGAACTTACGCTACGCGATTGCGTTGTGTCGGGGCGGCACACTCACGACAGAGCACCACTGATGAACGGGTCTCCTCATCCGGTTTGGGGGCACGAAGGATGCGAACGACCCCACTTGATCGACACTGGCGCTGGTGCCAACAGGTACGGCGCGCGCACCGGCAAGCGCCGGAGGCAGAAGAGCGAGATGCTCTCACCGGCGGAGAGGCTCTTTCAGATGAAACGGGCGGAATAATACTCACGACACACTACCCATCTCTCAACGGTACCAAGTTTACTTTCAAAAGAGTGGTATACGTCACCATCGCGCCACACTCCCTCCTTGGTAACGCACGCGGTTTCGGTGGAACCGATCCTTTCTCGACGCGCGTTCATGAGACAAACGCGATTTTTGGCTCACAAATTTGGACACGGTGCCGATGTGACTTTCGAAGAAGACTGTTACGAATACGCTGTCAACTGCGCCGATACGTGCTGTTTGCGCAACGGGCATCTCCGAACTGACGACCAAGATCGCAATTGGAAAGGAGTTAACGAGCGGCGCACCGAATATTCGCGTCGCGCCACGAATGCTTGAAGAAAGAAACCACGATTCCGCTTAGATAAATCCACGGCTCCAGTCGGCCACGAACGCGGCAAGGTATGTCCTTCTCGGCGCGGCCGGCCGGCCTGCCTTAATTACGATCCAGTTTTTACCAGGGGCTTGCCTGCGTTTACCCTCCCGATGGAGCGATGAGGCTGCCCCGCAACCGTGAACGACATTTGGCTCCACTCCTTGTTGCGTGACTGCTTAAACATCGCGAAGAGAATCAGGGTGAGAATGATCAGACCCCCCGTCGTGAGCGTCACACCAATTAAGTACGTCGACACCGCCTTCAAGCACACCGTGCTCGCGACGCCCCCCTTGGACGGGCTGGAAAGCGAGTTGCAGACCGACTGCGCCGCGTGCCCGCGCGTAAAGACCCACGTCCCGACAACAGTCGTGGCCAGACCCAGTGAAGCGGCAATCTTTGTAATCATCACTTCAGGCTTAACCCAGACAATTCACTTTCCCCCAAGAGTTGGGAAGAAGTTGATGAACGGGCTTGCAAAGCGCGATCCAGCAAGGAATGGCTTCATCCGCTTTGCCAACGGGAATCGGACTCACCAACTCTGAATCGTGGATGATCACCACTCTTCGCAATGGACTCGTGATCACGACTAAGTCAGCTCGCCAGATCGGTGGACTATCGACGCCAAATGCGTCTAAGTCGGCCAGTGCCATCAGATAATCGCACCTAGCATTGTGCGGATGACAACTGCGCTGATCACCACCGGTGGAACGATCGGTTGGTCGACCAGAGAGCAACGAATGCTCAGCGGAGACGAACTCACCACAAACGCCAACGTGACATTCAACTCGGTTACCGATCTCCTGGCGATTCCATCGTGGGATCTGAGCATCACCGACCTGCTCGCGATCGTCGCCGCGGTGCTCGCGGCAATCGATGCGGGCCACCAATCGGTGATAGTGACCCACGGCACTGACACGATGGAGGAAAGTGCGTGGCTTACCGATCTGCTGTTGGGCGTCGAACGACGAGCAACAAGCCGAGTGATGTTCACCGGTGCGATGCGATTTTCTGACGATGATGACTCCGACGGACCAGCAAACCTCGAGTACGCACTAAATCAGGCGATGCAGACGCAGCACTCAAACCAAGGTGCACAAATCGCCTTCGCTGGAAAACTTCATGCGGCGCGATGGGTCGGAAAAATTGATGCCTCTAACCTGGATGCGTTTGCGAGTGGTTCGCGTCCGGCTTCCAGCGGTCCGCTTCCACCCACTAATGGCACCATCGACGTAAACGTCGCGTTGGTGACAGCCAACTCGGTCGTTCGCCAGGCAATTCCAGAAGGTGTCCATGGTGTCGTGATCCAAGGAACTGGTGCGGCCCACGTACCTTCGACGTACTTCGAGCAAATCGAGCAATTGTGGAAACGCGGAGTGCCAGTGGTCCTCGCTACGCGCACCCGAGACATCGCTCGCACTTTTGACGCAATCGATCGAGTGCTTTGGGCAGGAGACCTCACGCCAGAGAAGGCAACCCTTGCGCTCATGGCGGCCCTAGGCTCGTCGAGGCAGCTCCCAGCCGTCTGTGATTGGTGGTCGAGCCTCATGTCGCAATCCATCCGCTAAAAGGTGTTCGCCCTCAGATGGATTTGGCGTCAATATTTCTCGTCCTCAACTAACTAACGCACTCTCATACCTCGAGACCGGCGTGCAGGCGCTCTTTTTGGACCTGCTCGGTCTTGGCCGGTACCGCGTTCGCTGCGCCCAAGTGGCGTCCCCTATTGGTAGGAGCGCGTTTCATCCGTTCACGCTCGTCGGGCACCAGACGACGGTCATCGTGGTGCGTCAGACCATGAGGTGCGATCGGCCCCGGCGAGTCCGCGGGCCTTGTTCCGCTACCCGCAACGACTTCATTCTTTGGTGTCAGCCACGTATCGTTAGTCGAAGTCGTTGCCCTCAACATCCTCTACGCGAAGTCCCGCCCGCATCGTGTGCCCCAGACCCCATTCGCGGGCCCGCGACTGCGCTAGGGACCCCGACGACAATCAATTTCAGGGGGGCGCTAGAATCGCATTGATGCAGCATCGCCGAACCAATCTCGCGGCTCCAGTATGGTTAACCTTTTTCATTTTGGCCGCGACCAGCGCATGGATAATCCCGGCACAGGCGGCCGCGTCAATAACTTCGAGCCCGAGCGAGTTTGACGCACCATCCGGGTTGGCCTTTGGCGGCGGTCACCTGTNNGCCATTACCCTCTCCGGACCGAACCTGTTCATTGCCAACGCGGCCGGCTCCGTGAGCGAACTACGCGCCAGCAACGGTGCGTTTGTGCGGGTCATATCTGGTCGGCACTACCGCTTCGTCAACCCGGTGGCCATTGAGGCGGACGGCAGCATGATCCTGGTGCTCAACAATGGACGGGGCGGCACGAGTGGATCGATCACGGAAATCCGAAGAAGTACTGGTTCCTTTCTTCGCATAGTTTCAGGCTCTTCTTACGCGTTCAATAGTCCCATGGCGCTGGCCGTGTCCGGTCCCGACATTTTTGTCGCCGACAAAGGCAACAACTCCATGACTGAAGTTACGAGCGGTGGCGGATTGGTCCGCGTCGTCGCCCAGCAGGGTTTGAGTGCTCCCGACGGAATCGCCGTTCAGGACGGAAACGTCTGGGTGGCCAATAGTGCGAGCAATTCTGCCACGCAGATCACCGAGGGATCAGGCGCCGTCGTCGCCACCAAGACCGACTCGGATGGTAGTTATGGTTTCGGCTCGCCGTTCACGGTGATCGGCACGTCGGGCAACATCTTCGTCGCCAGTCCCTTTGGGGTCAGTCCCATGGTGACCAAGCTGTCCGCGACGAGTGGTCAACCGAGTTGGTTCATGTGCAACACCAATGGCCCGTATTACTTCAGTCTGCTTTCGGCCTTCGCCCTATCGAGTGACGACAGCGACCTGTGGGTGACCAGCCAGTCCGGCGCCAACAGCAAGACGCCCGGCGCGGTCACGGGATCACTGACTGAACTCTCCACCGGCGACGGCTCGCTGATTACCACCTTGCCGACGGCGTCGACGTCAGTGCCCACGACAGGGACCACTACCACCTCCAGTCCGACGTCAGGCACGACCACCACGACTTTGTCCTAGGCGTCTTCAATCCGACGAATCAGGTCTTATCCAGTCACCAATGATGTGGTCTTTTATGTCGTGACCGTCGTCGCAAGGTGCAGCGAAGCACGTCGATGATCAAATCACGTTCGGCTCTCAACATCTCCTTCATCACTCAATCGCCTCACGGCGTGACGAAACTAAATGTCCCGGTCGCAGGCGAGGCAGCCTTCAACCCGTTACCGCTGCCCAATACCTCGAACCCGTTGGGACCCTTGGTGACTCCCTCCTTTGCATAGAAGTAGAGCGGCTTTCCGTCGTACGTGAGCTGAAGTTCCCCGTCACTCGTCTTGATCGTGGCGACCTTCGACGGCGACAGCGAGTTGAGTAGGGCCGGGTTTCCCGAACTCAGGGCCGGTGGCCACGCGACGCTGCAGCTGCCCGCGCACGTACTGGTAGAGGAGGTGTCAGCGCTGTAGGAGTACAGCGGGAAGGACTCCCAGCCGGCCAGGGTCAACTCGAGCGCGCCGAGGACCGTCTTGCTGCCTATCTTCAGGGTCGTGAGCGTGCCGGGCCACGCTAGCGGGTTACCCGTTGGCGCCACGATGTACCACAGGCCGCTCCATGGCGGGATGCTGGGCTCGTCCCAGCCCTCTCCGGTGATTTCTTGAGGCGAGCCCTCGAAGAGGTACAGCGGGTGGCCCGCGTAAGTCACCTGCTCGCCGATCCCCGCGCGTTGCACGGTGCCGAGGAGTTTCTGGCTCACTCCCGGCCCGGCGATCGGGGCACCCTTCGTCGTGACCGCCGGCCACTCGGCCTTACGGGAGTTCGAGGGCCCTGAGCACGCGATTGGCATGCCGAAGAGGTTGACGGGCTTGGTGGTGCAGCCGTAGGTCGGCGGCTGGTCGCTCGTGATCAAGTACACGGTGTACCCGGCGTACTTGCCCGAGCCCACGTCGAGCATGGTTCCGAAGACACCGGTGCGCGTACTGATCATCGTGCCCTTGGTGGTGGCGCTGCCCGCTGGCACTATTGTCAACGCGGCGCCACACCCCAAAGCGAGTGCGAGCAGTGCCGCGACGGCGCCTGACCTGAACGTAAATCCTGTCGTCTTCATTGGTGCCCTTTCGTCGAGTCGGTCTTTCGTTGAGCGATTCTTCAACCAACTGTGGATCTTCGTCGAACGATACGGGGCGCCCACATCGACACCAATGGTGTCTGCTTACCAAATCACGTGATGCCAGCACCCTCAAAACAACGAAGCCAGCATCCACTCATCGTGATTGGCGTGGCAATCGGTTGCAATCTTCGACGTTCTTCGGACCCGTCCGGGGGTGACGTGAATCTTCCTGATGCTGATTGGCACACTTCGGTTGAAGTGAAAAGAATTCAAATGCCGTCTCTACGGCCCACCCGAACCCCCCATACGATGGCGTTCGAGACGTTATGTTCACCTCGCGACGACGGTCGCGGTCAAGGCAATGGGGGGTATATGTATTTTCAAGATCGCTACCTGACCGACGAGCAACGGATGATGCGCGACACCTGTCGACAGTACGTTGACCGCGTCGTGATTCCCTTTCTAAAAGACGACCGATTGCGTGAGTGGAGGATGGACCCCATGGACCGTCTCGCGCCCCATATCCTCGAACAGGCCGACGCGGCCGGGCTTCGTGCACTCGGCGTACCGGACCGATTCGGAGGCATCACGCTCGACCCCGCCACGCAGTCCCAGACGATGGCGGTCATCGCGACGGAACTGGCTCGCGGAGACTCGGGGCTCGCCGACAAACTGGTGCAGAACTGGAAGATCTCGGTGCTCATCGCGGCGTTTGCTTCTGAGGAACTACAGGAGCACTGGTTCACTCGCTATATGAAAGAGCCCCAATTCCTGATGGCGCACTGCCTCACCGAACCGCACGGAGCGTCGGATCGGTGGCTGCCGTACAACGTCCCCGAAATCAACATGGATACCAAGGCGGTCCTCGAGGNNCGCAAGCACTACATCAGCAACGGCTACGACGCGTCGCTCTACGTGGTCTACGCCAATACCAACAATGCGGTCGGCATGCAGAAGGGCACGTCCAGTTTTCTGGTGCCGCGCGACACACCGGGCCTCGAGGTCGCCCACTGCAACGAGACCATCGGTGGTCGGTTCATGAACAACGGCGAAATTGTATTTGACAACTGCCGAGTGCCTGTCGATCACCTGCTCGTGCGCGATGACGCCCTTGGAAAGGCCGGAATCTACTTCCGACCCGGCAAAATCTTGATCGCCGCGAAGAGCCTGGGCATTGGCTTGGGCGCCTACGAGGAGACAGTTGCCTTTGTGCATGAACGAGTGCAGGGTGGCAAGGTCCTCATCAAGCATCAAGCGGTGGCCCTGCGCGTGGCGGACATGGCCACCCGCCTGGAGGCAGTTGCTGCACTGCTTCGTCACTCGGCACTCGCCGTTGACGAACGCTCTCCTGACGCCGATGCGCTGTGCAACATGGTGAAGGTCTTCGCGTCGCACGAAATCGTCCGGGTCTGCCAACACGCGATGGAACTGCACGGTGGCTACGGGGCAATGCTCGAAGTCGGGATCGAGAAGTACATGCGCGACGCCCTCATCAATCTGCACTCGGATGGAACGACCGACGTCTCGAACTTCAAGATCGTTCGCGCGATGTTTCCCGAGACGGCGGGAATGTACGCCGGATCCGAATAGTCGGATTGTTTCCACTACCGCAACTGTGAAGCAGGGCCGATGGCGATTGGGTCTACGAACGCGGGTTCATGGAGTTGGGGCAATCGGTCGGAGAGACTCCGTCAGCTCACAAGACGATCAGGAGCAGGAGTAAGAAAGATACGCCGGTCACGGGCGCCACGATCGAACGTACCTGGGTTCGACCCGTTCGACGCTTCTCGTTCGTATTACGATTGTCGTTGATTGACTCCATCGCGTCTGGATAGAAGAAATAACCCATATAACTCATAGCAAATCCTTTCCCAGCACCGCGAACCAAGCGTAGGTCTCATTGCAAGAAATTGTTGTTCGGCGAATAGAGACTGAAGTCGCGACCGGTGTGGTGCCACACCGCAAAGCCAGAGAGGGTTGAGGACGGCTCGGCATCGCCGAAGGGTGCCGGCATTGACATCTATGTCTCATCAACCGTCCCGCCAATCGCATCGGCGATAATTCAAATGTGGCTTCTGTTTCCATATTTATCGTGATCCTCGTGTTCGTCGGGGCATCGGGCGCGACTTGGGTTGCCGGCGTGGAGCTTTCGAAGTCGACGGATGAGCTTGATCGACGCCTGGGAATCGGTGACGCAATCGGCGGGATGGTACTGCTTGCCATCGCCGGCAGCCTGC
>PLXU01000055.1 GCA_003151555.1 Acidimicrobiaceae bacterium
CGCCCGGCAACTCGGGAAGCACACCCGGCAACTCCGACAACGCGCCCGCCAACTCCGGCAACGCGCCCGGCAACTCGGGTAACAAGCCCTAACCTTGGAGGCTGTTTCGTTACCAGTTCCGGGGTTGATAGTCGGGCTGCCAGACTTGCCTCAAGGATCAAAGCAAGAGCGCGACGCCGATGAGACCTGTCAATCACTCACAAGCAGGGAATGCAACTGCTCTTCGTAGCCTTGAATACTTCGTGCCTTGAGCTCGCCAAAACCGCGAATCATGGTGGGTAGTTTGGCGAGCTCGACGGCACGTGCGTGGTTTTCAATCGTCAGTTGAGCACTTAAACGTTCGGACATCGATATGTACTCGTCGCGCACCAACCGTTCCTGGCGCCGGAAACGAGAAAGCCCGAAGGGATCAAACTTCGTGCCACGGAGCCGGCGCATTCTCCGTAACAGATGAAAGGTCAATCGTGCGCTCGAACCGAGACGTAGCTTTCGATTCAGGCCGAGGGTGCGCAGCATTGGAGGCGTCAGCAGATAGGTAACGCGTCCCCCAGCTCCGAATTCGCGCTCGATCTCATCGCGGGCGGACAGCGCGAGATGCAGGCGAGCCACCTCGTATTCATCTTTGTAGGCCATCAGTCTGTGCAGTTCCACGGCCACGGCCAAACTAAACGATCCGTCGGTCATGCCAAGGCCCGACTCAGCCTCGCGCGCGCTTTGCAGCACGTCCGCGTAGCGGCGTGCGTAGGAGGGGCCGTGGTAGTCAATCAGGTCTGTGATTCGGGTTGTGATGAGCGCCTTCAATTCGGTTCCCGGCTGCGCACCGACCGATTGAACGATCCTCGAGGAAATCGAGTCGGAAGCGAGATCCGCCGAAATGGTCGCCGTAACTTGGCCTCGTGAATCGCGATTGTCGGCCAACTGAAGGCGCCCCATTCGAAAAGCTCGGAGATTGTCATCGACGGCGACACCGTTCAGCTCAATCGCCCGTTCGATTGCTTCGGCGCTCAATGGCAACGCGCCTGATTGGAAGGCGGCGCCCAACAACAGGATGTTCGCGAAGGTATCCGAACCGAGTTCGTCGTGAGCGAGCCGTTGGGCGTCGAGCCATACGTTTTGGGCGGGGCGGCTGCGGCTCTCAATTCGCCGCGTCATGGTCGCAAGCGACGGAGACACTATCCTCGGATCGGCGACTTGGCGGCCCGTGGGTACGGGCGAAGTCGACACGACGGCAATCGTGCCATCGGCCTCAGCGACATCGAGATTCTGCGAGGTGGCCGCCACCAGAAGGTCGCATCCCAGATACAAGTTGCACTCGCCGTCACCCAATCGGGGAGTTGTCTCCAGAGCCCGGTCGCTGATGCACAAGTCGGACACGACGGCTCCGCCCTTTTGCGCGATACCGGTCTGGTCAAGTTCACGAATGTAGCGTCCTTGGAGGTGAGCGGCCATTGCGACGATCTGCGCCACAGTGAGCACACCGGTGCCGCCGATACCAGTGAGGCGCATCGTGAAGTGGTCGCTCGTGAAGTGCTGTGGCGGCTGCACGAGTCGGGTGAGGTCTAATTCCGCCCGCGAGCGGCGATCCTTGCGACTTGTTGTGCGACGAACGGTGACGAGCGCCGGACAATTCCCTTCAAGACACGAAAAGTCAAAATTGCACGAATCTTGGTGAATTTGCGTCTTGCGCCCGTAGGGCGTCTCCACGGAACGTACCGAGAGACAGTTTGATTTGGCTCCGCAGTCGCCGCATGCTTCGCACAATCGTGTGTTCACGTGGGCGTGCTCTCGTGGCTCGCGAATAAGACCGCGCTTGCGTTTGCGCCGCAGCTCGGCAGCGCACTCTTGGTCGTGCAGGATCACCGTGACGCCGGGGATTGTCGCGAGGAGCATCTGGGCTTCAATGATCCGGCGACGTGGCCAGACCTCCACTTGGGCCGGCAGATCTTTGCTGGCTTCTCGACGTGGATTGTCGGTCGTGACGATGATCTTCTGCACGCCTTCGGCCAGTAGCAGTCTGGTCATGTCCGCGATGCCGCGTCCGCCGGCGATTGGCTGTCCTCCGGTCATGGCCACAGTGGAGTTGACTAGGAGTTTGAAGGTGATGTTCACCTTGGAGTCCACCGCGGCCCGGATAGCCAGGGAGCCGGAGTGGGCAAGCGTGCCGTCGCCAATGTTCTGGACGAAGTGCGGGGACGAGACGAAGGGGGACATGCCGTTCCACATGGCGCCTTCGCCGCCCATCTGGAAGCGGCCGACGACGGTGCCGACCTGGCGAGGATCCATCTGGATGGCGAGGCCGTGACAGCCACTGCCTGAACCCACGTAGGTCCCGTCGGGCACCTTGACCGAGGTGTTGTGCGGACAGCCAGAGCAGAAGTACGCGCCGCGCACGAGTGGGAGGGGTGCGATGGTACGCGGGCGCTCGCGCGCCCGCCATTCACGTACCGCGCTGACGTCACGATGCAGCAGAATGCGATCGGCGAGTAGAGGTGCGAGTGTGCTGGCGACAACTTCGCCGGTGAAGGGAACGAGCGCCTGACCGGCCTGGTCACGTTTGCCGACGACGCGCGGCGCGTTCACCTCGCCGCAGAGGGCGCTCTTGAGCAGGGTCTCTACGAATGGTCGCTTGTCCTCGACGACCATGATCTCGTCTAAGCCCGTGGCGAACTCTCGCACGAGATCTTCATCGAGTGGATATGGCATCGAGATCTTGAGCAGGCGCACGCCAGCGTGCGCAAGGTCGGAGGGCGAAACGCCGATTCGTTCCAGGGCACGGAGCACCTCTAAGTACGTCGAGCCGGCCGCGACGATGCCGAGCGTGTCGCCTTTGGACTTGGCCGTGACGCGGTTGAGACCGTTGGCGATGCCGTAGCGGCGCGCGATCTCAAGGCGAGCACCGTAGAGTGAACTCTCCAGCTCGATGAGCTTCGCTCCGAGGAGCTGCGCGCTCAC
>PLXU01000175.1 GCA_003151555.1 Acidimicrobiaceae bacterium
TACCAGAACGCGTGGCTGAAGGCGAACTATCCGGTCGAGTACATGGCGGCGCTGCTCACGTCATTTCGCGACGACAAGGACAAATCATCGGTCTACCTGAACGAGGCCCGTCAAATGGGGATCAGCGTGGGGGTGCCCGACGTCAACGAGTCCTTCGCCGAGTACGCGCCGAGCATCACCAAGGATCAGACGATTCTGTTTGGCATGGCCGCGGTACGAAACGTGGGCGAGACGCTGGTCGAAAAGATCGTCAACGAGCGCGAAGCGAATGGACCGTACAAGTCGATCTACGATTTCGTGCGCCGGGTCGATCCAATGGTGCTCAACCGCCGGTCCATGGAATCGCTGATCAAGGCGGGGGCATTCGACTCGCTGGGGGTCCCGCGCCTGGGCTTCCTGCTACGCGTGGACGAAATCATCGACGTCACGCTCAGCCGTCGCAAGGACCTCTCCTATGGCATTTCCACGCTCTTCGCGGCCCTCGACCGCGACGGCGCGGCCGATGACTGGGAGGGTACGGAGATCGCCCTCAGTGACTTGGAATTCGACAAGTCGGTCAAGCTGGACTTCGAGCGTGAGATGCTCGGCACCTACATCTCGGATCACCCGCTCTACGAGATCGAAAGCCTGCTGGCGGCCCGGACCGATGGTTCGATCATCTCGATCCGAGAACGCGGCGATGACCTCGCCAAGGCCGGCAAGGTCGTCACGGTGGGCGGCATCCTGGCCGAGGTGCAGCTGCGCACCACCAAGGCCGGCCAGCAGTACGCCCGGGTGGTGCTCGAGGATTTGGGCGGGTCCATGGAGATCAATTTCTCGGCGCGCAAGTTCGAAGAGTGCAGCGGCTTTCTCACCAAGGACAACGTCGTGCTCATTGAGGGCCGCCTCGACGCGCGCGACGAAGAGCTTCGTTTCAGCGCGATGAAGGTCACCCTGCTCAAGGTTGACCGCGGCGACGGCGAACTGCGTTTGGCCCTGCGGCCGGAGGACCTGACCGCTAGTTCAATCGGCACGTTGCGCGACATCCTGTCGCATCATCCCGGTAAATCACCGGTGATTGTCGAGACGGGCGAGGCCGGCAAAGCCTACAAATTGGGTCCGGAATTCAATGTCAACATCTCGGGCGTAGTAGGGGACTTGCGCTCCGAATTCGGGCGAAATGTCATAAAGGGGTAGCAAAGGTTTCTTGGGGTGGTGAACTCCCGTAGAATGGCTCCCTATGACAATGACCGTCACAACGAAGGACACCACCGCCCTCAGCGATGTCGAGTTGGCCGAAATGGCTGACCTGTGCGTCGACCGCGAACCCAACTTTGATATTGGCTTCCTCTCTAAGCAGCGTGAAGATTGGGTCCTGGTGACCCAGGTACGTGAAGGCAACAAATTACGCGGCTACTCCTTTTGCACGCTGGAACGCATCGGCGGCACGCCGTCGTTGCTGGTGGGCTTGCTACTGATCGATCGAAACGCCAAGTCCGACCAGACGCTCAAGACCATCCTGCACGACCAGTTCCGTCGTGCCCTGCTGGCCTTTCCTGATGAGGATGTCCTGCTCGGCTCGCGACTGACCACGCCCGATGGCTTCCGGGCGTTCGCGGGACTTGACGACGTCGTGCCCCGTCTCGGCTATCGTCCCACCGGAGAGGACCGCGCCTGGGGGCGGCGATTGGCGAAGCGCTTCGGCTCCGAAAAGTCGATCGACGACAAGACCTTCGTGATGACCGTGACGCCTGGACCGGTCGGCGGGCTTGATTACGTCGCGGCCAAGGGCGCGATCCCCGTGGGCGCAGACACCCACTTCGCCGGTGTGGAACCCGAAAAGGGACAGCGCCTGGTGGTGTTCGGCTGGGCGATGGCCGAATCGCTGGCCACCGGCAAACTGCCCAAATAGGTTCAGCCCCTCGGCAGTAGGCCGGTACAGCTCTTGTAGCAGTGTCCGTCAATTGACTTGGACAACGTGGTGAGCACGTAGGTCGGGCGAAAGCCCAGCGACGTCGCGAGGTCCTTGCCCGCGAGGGAGAACTGTCGGGCCGTCTCCATCGTGCGGATGGCGTGGCTGTCCTCACAGAGCAACCACACGTCGTCGCCGTACCAACCGAAGCGCACCCACGTCGATCCGTCGTCGCTGCGGCGAAGCAATTGGGGACCACTGTCGGCGGCAATAAGCGCCACGCTGGGTCGTTCACCACGGAACTCCCAGTACGGAGCGCTGGGTCCGCGGAATCCGAAGAGGTGGCCGTCGGCGGGGCTGGCAATTTTCTCGAGCCAACCCCTTACCCGTCGACCCCGATAGGAACCCAGCCGGCGCGGCAAATCGACGAGTGTCACGGCTTCGGGCTGCGCGAGATCGTTGCGTTCAATATCGAGCGCCAGTTGGCCTTCGACAACGTCAAATACCGCGAGGTCCGCGATGAAATCTTCCGGCCACGGGATGCGCCATCGCACGATTGCCTGGGATGCCAAGTCAACGACGGTCGTGGATTCGTTGGTGGAGCCTAAGACCAACCCGTACACCGTGGCGCCGGGCGTGAGGTCGACATCGCTGCGTTGAGGCATGCGCTGGACCAAATGCCTTATTTCCTTTATTGAGGGATCGCGATTGAAGAGGGCCATTACGAATGCGCTCGCCGGAGTTGTTCGTCCAGATCGGCGACCGTGCTCACCGGCAGCTGGCAAGCGCCGGATCGACACACGTAGGCCAAACCGATACGGCGGTCACGCAGTAGTGGGGATGCGCCCAGTCCTGTAATCAGAACGCTGCTGGTCATAGGTAACAATCGTACGTGCTGGCTCAGTTCGTTCGGTGCGCCGGGAATCACGATTTCAATCCCTTCGAGTGCGAATCCGGCGGCTTCGACGAGATCAGGTAGCGCACTCGGGTGTGAATCGAGCACCGTCGCTGCCAATTCAACGAGCCGTTGCGCCACTGCGTGTAATTGGTCATCGTCGAGACACATCGCGAGTCGAGCGATCGCTCGACAGGCCACCGCATGGTTCGATGGCGTCGCGCCGTCGAAAATTTCTTTGGGTCGCGCGGGCAGATCGGTGACGAGATCGCTTTGCGAGAAGAGGCCCCTTCCGACGCGAGGGAATTCCTCCGTCGGTACTTCGCCGTCCCAGTAGTGCTCGAGCAGGTACCGAGCCAATTCATGAGCATCGCCTAACCATTTTTCGTCACCCGTTGTTTCGAAGGCGTCGACGTAGGCGTCGCAAAGCCACGCAACGTCTCCGGCACTGGCGTGAGCCTCCCGACGCTCGGTACGCCACCACGTGAAATCCGAGCAGTGCGTAAAACGCAGCGAGTTCAGTAATTCGAGCGCTTGATCAACTAGTTCCCCTTCGCCGCTCATCAGACAGGCTGAGGCCAACATGGCGTTCCACTCGAGAATCACCTTTTCGTCGCGCCCGGGTTGTACCCGTTGACTCCTCGCGTGGCGAAGTGCTTCGGTGGCCTGGATTAGTTCTTCGGGCAATGAGAACGGCTCCCCTTCAGCGAGGCGTGGAATGGACCGGCCCTCAAAGAGCCCCGGTGACGAAATTTGCCAACGCGACAAAACCCTGTTCAGGTCCGCGGAGTGACCGGACTCGCTGAGTGCCTGCGCCACTTCTTCGACGGTCCAGGTGACGTGGGAGCCCTCCACCCCGCCGGCGTCTGCGTCAAGTGACGAGGCGAAGCCTGAGGTCACACGAAGGTCGCTCAGCACGAAGTGCAAGGTGTCCAGTGCCACGTCGCGCCACTCGCCATGATCCGGGTACGTTCGAGCCGCCATCAAGTAGACGCGGGCCAACAGCGCTTGATCGCTCAACATCTTTTCGAAGTGCGGTACGTGCCACTCGCGGTCGACGCTGTAGCGCGCGAAGCCCCCTCGAAGATGGTCGTAGATGCCACGTCTGGACATTGCGTCCAGGGTTCGCTCTACCGCTCGCACGGAATCGATGTCCTTGAATTCGAGAAGCGCTTGCACGTAACTAGGCCGAGGAAATTTTGGCGCACCTCCGAAGCCGCCGTTATCGTCGACGCGGCTCACCAATTCGTCGCGAAGCGTCAGGCGAATGAGGGGCAAGTCAATGGTTTTGGTGTACGGCGCCAAGTGGTCAACGAAGGAGATTTCCTTCTCAATCGCGAGTTGTAGTTCTCCGGCCTGAAGAACGATGGCCTCACGCTGATCACGCCAGGCGTCGGCCAACGCGCGCAGAAGTCGGGGAAAGCCTGTCTGTCCCGGCCGGTCTTGGGGAGGGTAGTAGGTACCCGCCATGAAGGGCCGGCCGTCGGGCAGAAGGAATACGGACATGGGCCAACCGCCGTGTCCGTTCAGTAGTTGCGTCGCCGCCATATAGAGGGCGTCAACATCGGGCCTCTCTTCGCGGTCCACCTTGATGGCGATGAAGGAACTGTTGATGATCTTTGCGATGTTCGGATCTTCGAAGGATTCGTGGGCCATGACGTGACACCAGTGACACGCGGCGTAACCAACGGAGAGGAAGATTGGTCGATCGAGCTCTGCCGCCAATGCCAATGCTTCGTGGCCCCAGGGCCACCAGTCAACCGGGTTATTTGCGTGTTGGCGCAAGTAGGCCGAACTGGATGCGCCGAGACGATTCACGCCACGATGCTACGGCCCGTGGTCGGTGGTCGAACACGTGCGCGGTCTACGAGCTCGCAGGTGGCGAAAAACTCCGCTGCTCCCACTGTTCGCGGCGAATGGCCATCACGACCTCGTCGGTCCACTCTCCCTTCACAAACTCGTTTTCCACCAAGTGCGCTTCTTGATGTAATCCGGCCTTTTCCAGTGAGCGAATGGACGCCGCATTGCGACCGTCGCATCGGCCCACGATTCGGTGCAGGGAGTATTGCACGAAGCCGATCTGGAGAAGTTCGCGATAGACCTCGACCGCCAAACCCCGTCCGTGGTACTCGGGGTTTAGCGATCCGCCCATCTCTCCCTGATGGTGCTCGTTCGCTGACCATCGGAGCATGAAATCACCTACGACCCGATTCGTTCNNATTGAGCACTACCGCGATGGGCAGTACGTTCTCGTCGATGATTTCTTGGGGTCGATGCAAGCTTCTCTCCAGCGCTTCTCTCGTCTCATCACGATCACGCGGACCCCAGTAGAGATAGCGACTCACTTCGGGCAAGCAGAAGTACGTCGCGAGGTCGTCGAGGTCGCCTAAATGAAACGGTCGAAGTGTCAGTCGGTTGGTTCGACAGTTGACGAGTAGTTGGGCCATGACACAGTTCTAGTTGCCCGCCAGTGCTCGGGCCCGCAGCGGCCGTGTCCGCTTCTAGGCAATATTTAACCCTTCGCGGCAGGTTCATGTGCGCCAGGCGAAAGGGTCTCCGTCGTCGGTATCACGTCATAAATTTTAGAACGATCCTGAGAAGAATTCGAAGTGAGACCATCGTCGAACTCGCTACTGTGATGGTGGGCGAGACCGCCCCCACGAACCACGGAGGAAATTGTGACGACGCCACTACGTTGGGGGATCATTGGTACCGGACTCATCGCCAAGAGATTCGCGGCTGACCTTAGCTTTACCGATGAGGGAATCATTGCGGCGGTCGGCTCACGCTCGCAGGCCACCGCTGACGCGTTTGGGGCGGAGTTCGGTATCGCCAATTGCTATGACTCCTACGAAGCACTGGTCGCCGACCACGATGTCGACGCCGTCTATGTCGCGACGCCTCATCCAATGCACCACGCCAATGGCATGCTCGCTCTCGAGCATGGCAAGCACGTGCTTATTGAAAAAGCCTTCACGTTGACCGCGGCCCAAGCGCGTGACTTGGTGTCGTCGGCGCGCTCCAAGAATCTCTTTCTGATGGAAGCAATGTGGACGCGCTTTCTTCCTCACGTCATCGCCATTCGCGAACTACTGGCTCAGGGCGCGCTCGGAGAGATTGTCGCGGTGAGTGCCGATCATGGACAGTGGTTTGTTGAAGACCCCGCGTTTCGACTTTTTGCCCCCGAACTCGGCGGGGGCGCCCTCCTCGACCTGGGCGTCTACGTCGTGTCATGGGCGTCGATGATCCTTGGCACACCTGATCAGGTGTCGGCCACGATTACGCCCGCCTTCACTGGTGTAGACGGCGAAACTTCGATGGTCTTTAGGTACAAAAGCGGTGCGCAGTCAATATTGACGTGTACGTCGATGGCGGTTTCTCCAACACGAGCGAGCATCGTTGGAAAAGACGCTCGCATCGAGGTCGAGGGCCGTTTCTACGAACCGTCGTCGTTCACGCTTGTGCCTCGAGTGGGCGAGCCAAGGCGATTTGAGTTTGAGCACGAGGGCAGGGGGCTTCGCCACCAGGCGATAGAAGTTGCTCGTTGCGTCGCCGATGGGCGCACCGAAAGTTCGATCATGCCCCTTGATGAGACGGTTCGCATCATGGAGACCATGGAGAAGGTCCTCGAGTTCGGTTAGGCGAATATTCCGCGCCTCGCCCGGTCGCGCTACGCATGGTGCGCGACGGCGACCCTGACACTTGCCAACGCGGTGGCCGCGGGCCAAAATGGTCCTTCGCTGCTTCGATCATCTTTGCAAACTTCGGGCCCAATCGCGTCGACTCCGAGGTCAACCGCGGCACGATTGGAAAAATCCTGCGAGAACAAGTTTCAAACTTTCACGAAAGTGTAACTCGACGTCCTTGAGTGCTAGGCAACACTCGAGCCTGTCGTCAAGTCGCCTCCTGATTGGCACTTTGGGTTACGAACTAATTGGTTCAGTCAGCCACCGCGGTGGATTGAAGACCGGAAAGTCCAAAACGACCCCGGTGACGTGCAAATGGTGCAAATATTATGATATGTTGCACGTTGAGAAATTCTCGCATGGACACGTTGGGGGAAAAATGATTTCGAATAAAATGAGACGTATTGCAACATCTGCAATCGCCGTCGTACTCATGGGTACGATGACTGCGGTTGTGGGTGCAGCGGGGGTATCGAGCGCAGCGAAAACGAAGACAATTTCACTTTCGGCAATCAATAGCTCGTACTCGGCGATGAAGTTACTGAAGCCGATTACGGCTAAGGGCAAGGGTGGCATCGCGGTGATTTTGCCTGACGAGGTTTCCTCAAACCGTTGGGTTGACTTTGACGCGCCTGACATCAGGAAGGCCCTGCTTATGGCCGGTGTAAAGGCATCGCAGATTACGATTGAGAACTCACAGGGTAGTGACTCGACTGCCATCACCATGGCTCAATCAGCGATCCTTAAGAAAGACAAGGTCATCATCTACTGCGCCCTTGACTCAGCCACTGGTGCGACAATCGAGAAGGATGCACACGCGGCCGGTGTCAAGGTCATTGACTACGACNNGACTACGACCGCCTTGTTCTTGGTGGTGCTGACCGCTATTACGTGAGCTTTAACAACGTGGCGGTAGGTACCCTCCTGGGCAATGGCTTGGTTGCTTGCATCAAGGCGTGGAACGTTTCCTCGCCCAAGGTCATTGTGGGAGTTGGTTCACCGACGGACAACAATGCGACATTGTTTGCCAATGGTTACGACGCGGTACTCACGCCGCTGTTCACTGCCGGGACGTACAAGTTGGAGTCAACCCTCGCGGGAACTTGGACGCCGACCGTCGCCGAGACCGAATTCCAGCAGGCTTTCACTGCGAATCCGACGTCAAACGCGCTCTTGAGTCCGAACGATGAGAACGCGGCGCCAATTATCACGTACTTACAAACTCAGGGAGTGAAGCCTCAGACGTTCCCGATCACGGGTCAAGACGCAACCGCTACCGGTCTCCAGAACATCATTGCTGGCTACCAGTGCGGCACCGTCTACAAGCCAGTTCCGCTGGAGGCTCAGGCCGCAGTTGCGCTCGCGATGTACGCACGCGCTGGAATCAAGGTTCCAAGTTCATTGGACAATGGCAAGACGCTGGACTCAACGACCGGAAAACAAGTGCCTTCGGCCCTCTTGGTGCCGTCGTGGGTAACTGCCTCGACCATTCAGAAGACTGTGGTCTTTGACAAGTTTGTTCCTGCTTCGCAGATTTGCACCACGGCTGCACTTCAAGCCGACTGCACGACGTACGGAATTCACTAGGTATTAAGAGTCAGGTATTTGAGCGAGAAGAAGAATGGAATCTTCTTTCGAGACACCGCCTTCCATTGCCACGAGAGTGGCAATGGAAGGCGGTGTTGAAAGCGCGTCAAAAGATGTAGATCAACCGCTGTTGAGTTTGCGTGGAATTTCCAAGAATTTCGGAGCGGTAGAGGCCCTGCGCGAGGTTGATCTCGATGTTTCAGCTGGTGAGGTGACCGCGATAATCGGCGACAATGGCGCTGGAAAGTCGACACTGATTAAGACGGTTTCTGGAATTTTGACTCCGTCGGAAGGGCAAATTTTCTGGTGTGGTGAGCGCGTGGCCCTAAAGACCCCTAGGGAAGCTGATGAGTTGGGGATTTCAACCGTCTACCAAGACCTCGCGTTATGTGACAACTTGGACATTGTCGCCAATATGTTTCTGGGTCACGAATCGTTGCGCTATCGGTTGCTTGACGAAAACGCGATGGAGGCCGCCGCCAAAGTAACCCTGAATAGTCTTGCGGTCACGACAGTGAGGTCGGTTCGAAGTTTGGTCGTGTCGCTGTCTGGCGGCCAACGCCAGTCCGTCGCGGTCGCTCGAGCAGTTATGCGTGACGCGAAACTGGTTATTTTGGACGAGCCGACCGCGGCGCTTGGGGTAACCCAAACCGCACAGGTGTTGTCGCTCATTCGACGACTGGCAGACCGTGGCATCGCGGTACTCGTCATTTCTCACAACCTCAATGATGTGTTCACCGTGGCTGATCGTTTGGCTGTGATGCACCTCGGACGAATGGTTCATGTTGGGCCTATTTCTGAATTCACGCCGCAGACCGCCGTGGAGATCATTACCACTGGTACCTTCGTGGGGGCTAAAGCGAATTCGACGCGAAGTCAACCGAGTAATGCCGGAGACCGACAATGACCGATGAGGAGAGTAGCTTGCCTGACGAGTCAGAGACAGCGAATTCGGGTTTGCAGGAATCGCAAGATCAGGACGTCGTCGCGATTGACTCGGCGACCTCCGTTTTAGAGGCTGATGACGTTAGCGATGGATCGTTCAACGCGTACCTCAAGGGATCGTTGACGAAGCTTCGCTCCGGCCAGAGTGGGCTGTTGCCAATTTTGGTGGGCCTCACGGCACTGGTCATATTCTTTCAGCTGAAGAATTCACTGTTCCTTTCGGTGGGTAACCTCACGAACCTTTTGACGCAGGCGTCGTACCTCGTGATGTTTGGATTCGCTGAAATATGGGTTCTGTTGCTGGGCGAGATCGATCTATCCGCTGGCTACAACGGCGCCATTGGTGGGGCGGTCATGGCTGTGCTGGCCGGTACGTATCACCGCTATCCCTGGTGGCTCGCAATACTTGGCGGTCTGGCCGCGTCGACCGCGATCGGCGCGTTGGTGGGTACGATTGTGATTCGCCTGCGAATACCATCCTTCATCGTTTCTCTGGCGTTCCTGCTTGGACTTCAAGGGATTCTCTTGAAAGTCGTCAATTTTGACAATTACCAGGGGAGTGTCTCTGTCCTGAATGGTCCCCTATTGGACCTCGTTAATGGGAACCTGAGCAGGACCGCGGGGTGGATTCTCATTGCCGGTGCGGTTGGAATATACGCGGTGCTAGTGATTGTGAGCGATGCCCGTCGTAGGCGAAGTAAGTCAGAGGGCGCGCCGTTCATCATTACCCTGGTTAAGGTGTTCGGCGTTGCCGCGAGTGGACTGGTTCTCTTGTTGGTGTGCAATGCCAACCGCGGCATCATTGTTCCCCTTTCGGGAATACCATTTTGCGTGCCAATCATCCTCGGTTTCCTGATCACTTGGAAGTTCCTGTTAACTCGAACTCGGTTCGGGCGCAACATCTATGCCATTGGTGGCAACGCGGAGGCGGCCCGTCGCGCCGGAATTAACCTCGGCTTAAACCGCGTGACGGCGTTCGCGTTGACTGGCCTGACCGCTGGCGCCGCCGGCATTCTCTATACGTCACGACTGGGCGGCAGTTCTGCTGCAGTTGACGGAGGCCAGCTCGTTCTTCTTGCCGTCGCCGCCGCCGTAATTGGCGGGGTTAGTTTGTTCGGCGGTCGAGGCAAAATGATTCACGCACTCGTCGGCGGAATGATCATCGCCATCATTTACAACGGAATGGGTCTGATCGGACTAGATGCCGCCACTCAGGACATCGTCATAGGTCTGGTCTTACTGGCGGCGGTGAGCGTGGAAGCAGTTTCTCGCCGAGGTTCTACGGTACGCGCCTGAGTCGTTTGTCGCCACTACGCGGCTTCACCGATTCAGACCAACAGTGCGTGAAAGATAGTCGTTTCGAAACTGGCCGTCGGGGTCGAACTCGTTCGCGAGTTCGGTGAAATCAGAAAGTCGTTCATAGAGGGTGGCAATCTCGGACAGGTTCATAGAGAACCATTTGCCCCAATGCGGGCGCGCATTGAAAGGTTTGAGGGCCTCTTCGATCGTCGGCAAGAGACGGCGAACCACGTCCGGTCTGTTGCGCCACGTGAAGTGTATGGTGAGCGAGTCGCGTTCATAGGCGGGACTTAGCCACAGCCCGTCGGCGGCGACGGTTCGCAATTCGGATATCAAGAGGTGGGGGGCGAATTTCTCGGCAAATGGTTCGAGTGCGCGAAGTGCGGCAATCCCATCCTCGCGCGCGACGAAATACTCGCTCTGTATCTCGTCCCCGTTACTCGGAGTTTCGTCAAATCGAAAGTGCGGAAGTCGCTCATTCCACGGACCGGGTACGCCGCCCTGGACGGTCGTGTTGTCGTGGCCGTCGTCCGCCGGCGACATCACCTTGTCTTTTGCAGGTGTTGCCCCGTCTCCGGGCGGGCTCGGCTCGTGGTTTGCCTCACTCACGCGGGACTTGAGCCAGACTTGGTCGACGAGGCCGTTCCAGCGGGTGAAGAGACTCACGCTGTACGCGCTGTCCATGATCGCGTCGAGCCGCGTGAGATCGGCCCAGGGCATGTTGACGAAGACATCCTGGCGTACCCGGTACGTCGGCTCGATGCGAAGGGTCATCGCGGTCGCTACACCAAGGGCACCCAGCGCAACGACAGCGCCAAGAAAACGCGGGTCTCCTTGATTGAGAGAGACGCGGCGACCCCGTCCCACCACGAGCTCAATTCCGCAGACGGCGGCGGCCAGGTTCTGATTGCCAGTACCCGAGCCGTGGGTGCCGGTGGCGCACGCGCCCGCGACCGATATATGGGGGAGGGATCCAAGGTTGCCGAGAGCCCAACCTCGCGCCTCGAGGAAATGGCCCAACACGCCGTAGGTCATCCCGCGCGGTACGGTCACGACCCGACGGGCCTCATCGACGCTCGGCTCGAAATCCAGTGCGCTCAAGTCAATGAGCGTTCCCGCGGTGTCGGCGAGGTCATTGAACGAATGGCGCGTCCCGAGGGCTCTCACTAGATCACCGCTCGAGATGAGACGTGCGACTTCGTCGCTCGAATCCGCCGAGACGACCCCGTGCGCGCCGTACCTATGGGTGCGCGCCCAGTTTGTTCCCGCGTCGTCCGCACCAGCGACCGATGTCATGATCGAGCACCGCTTCGCCCCATCATCCGCCCGCTTCAACGTGGCGGCGTGCGTACTGGCTGCGTATCTGTGGCTGGTAGTTCGTTTGCGGTTCGGCGGTAGTTGCGAGTTGCCACGCCACGGGTTGGCCCAGATAGGCCCAGCCCGCCTGACGAGCCGCCCCGTTCGCTACGTATTCGCCCTTCTCCGGCACGGTTATTGGCACGTCGAAAACCTGGGCCGCGACCTCGGCCACGGCGGTGTGCGACGCGGCTCCGCCAATGAGGAGGATTCGCTCGGGCTCAACTCCGTGGCCGCGCAGTGCGTCGAGTCCGTCGGCCAGACCGCACAGCATTCCCTCAATGGCGGCACGCGCGAGATTGGCGCGCGTCGACGAGGTCAGCGTCATCCCGAAGAGCGTCGCGGTGGCGTGGGGAAGATTGGGGGTTCGTTCGCCCTCGAAATAGGGCTGNNGCATCGGCAAAGCCCGCGACCGTTCCCGTTGGATCGGCAGTGGGTTCACTGGATAAGGCATACACGGTGCCACTCGTACCGATCGAGACAACAATGTCGCCCTGGGTCGCTCCGAGGCCGAGTGCGGCGGCGGCATTGTCCCCGGCGCCGGGGCCGACGACGATTCCAGCGGGGATGACTGCGGCAACGTTAGGGGCCGTGAATCCCGACTTCGCCCCGGGCCCTAGAACATGAGGCAGCGCCGGAACGTGTCCGAGTGCCCAACGGAGAATCTCATGGTCGTACGTACCCGTTCGTGGGCTCCAGTATGACGTGCCACTTGCGTCCGAGCGATCAGTGACGAGTGCGGCGAAGTCCGGTCCGAGCGGAGCTTCATCCGCCGATCCGTAGCCGAGGAGTCGCCACGTGAGCCAGTCGTGGGGGAGGGCGACGGCGGCAACTCTCTTCGCGTTCTCAGGTTCGGTGTTTCGCAGCCAGCGCAGCTTCGTGGCCGTGAATGAGGCGACCGCTACGGAGCCGGTGCGCTCGGCGAGTGCTACGCGTCCAAACTCCTCAATGAGCTCGCGTGCGGCTTCCGCGGAACGGGTGTCGTTCCATAACAGTGCGGGCCGGATGACGATGCCTCGCTCATCGAGGACCACCATCCCATGCTGTTGCGCCGCGACTGAAAGTGCGACTACGTCCGAGAGTCCACCGGCGTTCGCAACGGCTTCGAGAAGCGCCTCCCACCACGCTTGAGGGTCGACCTCGGTGCCACTTGGATGTGGTGACCGACCTTCGCGCACGAGCGTGCCCGACTCGAGTTCGCGGATGACGACCTTGCAGCTCTGTGTCGAAGAGTCAATCCCCGCGACGAGGGTCATGCGTCAACTCGCGCCGAGCAGGTGCTCGGTGGCGAGCTGCTGAAGTCGAACGAAGCCAAAACCCTTGCCATTGAAATAGGCGTCGGTGTTGAAGTCTTCCCAGGCCGAGCGATCCGCTTTGAGCGATTCGACCGTTTCGCCCTGGCTCAGCGTCGGCTGCTCGAGCTCGAAGACCTTGGCGGCGGCGAGCGCATTTTGAACCTCGGGGTCGGCGCGGAAAGATGCGGCGCGCTCCTTGAGCAGCAGGTAATTTCGCATATTGGCCTTCGCCGAGTCCCACACGCCGGACTCGTCCTCGGTGCGGCTGGGCTTGTAGTCGAAGTGACGCGGTCCCTCGTACGCCGGTCCGCCGTTTGGCCCACCGTTTTCGAGCAGGTCGACGAGCGCGAAGGCGTTATGTAGATCGCCGTGAGCGAAGACAAGGTCCTGATCGTACTTAATTCCCCGCTGTCCATTGAGGTCAATGTGGAACAGTTTGTCGTGGTAGAGCGCTTGAGCGATGCCGGCGGCGAAGTTAAGGCCCGCCATCTGCTCGTGCCCAACTTCGGGGTTGAGCCCCACAAGTTCCGGGTGCTCGAGCGAGCCGATAAAGGCGAGGGCGTGGCCCACTGTTGGTAGGAGGATGTCGCCCCTCGGCTCGTTCGGCTTTGGTTCGATGGCGAAGCGGATGTCCCAGCCTTGGGAAAGCACGTAGTCACCCAAGAAGTTGACGGCCTCGCGGTAGCGCTCAAGGGCGACGCGTACGTTCTTGGCGGAATCATATTCAGCGCCCTCGCGACCGCCCCACATGACGAAGGTCTTGGCGCCCAACTCAACCCCGAGTTCGAGTTGGCGCAGCACCTTGCGGATCGCGAAGCGACGCACGTTGCGGTCGTTGGAGGTGAAACCTCCGTCCTTGAATACCGGAGCCGTGAACAGATTGGTGGTGACCATTGGCACGATTAGCCCCGTATCCGCGAGGGCCTTCGTCAGCCGGTCTATTTGCGTCTGACGCTCGGCGTCAGTGGAGCCAAAGGCAAAGAGGTCGTCGTCGTGAAAGGAGAGGCCGTAGGCACCAATCTCGGCGAGCTTTTCGACCACGTGCACCACGTCTAACGCTTCCCGGGTGGGCTTGCCAAATGTATCTATACCGTTGTAACCAATCGTCCAAAGCCCGAAGGAGAATTTGTCATTTGGTGTGGGCTTGTTCGTCATTGCGACTCCTCGGTGGCTATCTCGATGATGTTTAGGTAATTAGTTGCCGTGTTCAACATATCATGTATTGAAATAATTTGACCGTGCCATTTAGGTGGCACCCTCACGAAAAGTTAGCCACAAAAGTGTGAACTTCACGCGTCAATCAGCTGGTTTGCTGATGCCAATTAGAACTCAAATGGCGACGCGCAGTCGAGGTGTGAGCGACGATGTTGGATGAAGAAAATCCTTAGAAAGTGATACATGGTGTACGAAAAATCCACCCACGTCATTTGATTGGGTGCGGATGAGCGACTATCCACGCACCTTCGACGAGGGCGATTCCATCATTGGGTTGTTCAATGCCCTCTCGACCATGCCCGACGTTGGTCATTTGGTAGCGGCGTGGGAGTGGGAACGATCGTTTCCAAATATCTTCGGTTCGCGAATGGCCATTTCTACCTCAATCTCGAGTTCGCCGATCCGTTGCTCGGGCTTCAGAACCCCTAATCGTCCTTTAGCTGGAGACCACGAACTCTCCCGATCGATCTGGACCGTACGAACCTAGCTGTGCTGCGCGGGACTCACGATGAGTCCAGTTGCCGCCTTTGAGGAGGTTTGCCGTCCCACGCGTGCCCTACGGCTCCCAGTTGGGACTCGGTGGGCTACGGTCATTCCAGTGTATTTTTGTGGGCATTCATAAAAGGATGAATTCACATTTATTCGACGAGGAACAATGATTTTGCCGGAGTACGGGTTGTCAGATCACATAGGTAGTACTGGCGGGAACTTGGGCGACCACGTGCGTCGCAAAAATCTTGCTGACGTCCTCTCGCTTGTGCATCAGGGCGGACCGCATACTCGTGCCGAACTTACTCGATTGTCTGGTCTTAACAGATCAACAATCGCGAGGCTCGTCGCGGAGCTGGTGGACCTCGAACTCGTTCAAGAGTCCGAACCACGCGACACGGGGGTCGTCGGACGACCGAGTCCGATCGTGCACGCAAATGATGACATCGTCGCACTCTGTGTTAACCCCGATGTGGACGCGATTACTCTCGGCCTGGTTGGCCTAGGTGGCAAAATTCACAGTCGAGTCCTGTACCCGACTACAAGAGTGCCAACGGTCAACGAGATGATCTCGATAGTCTCAGAAGTCGTCCGAGATACGTTTGCCGAGATGATGGACGATTTTCGAATCGTCGCGATCGGGATCGCTGTACCAGGTATTGTCCGCGTTGATCAGGGAGTCGTTGAGTTTGCACCGCACCTCGGCTGGGAGAATGAGCCAGTTGCCCAACTCATGAAGGAAGGACTCGGCTACCCGGCCTTCGCGGCAAACGATGCAAATCTTGGAACCATCGCTGAGTGTCTCTACGGCACGGCGAGCGGCATGACTGACGTGATTTATCTCAATGGTTGTCGCAGCGGCATCGGCGGTGGCGTTATCGTCAATGATCGGCCATTGAGTGGCGTTCACGGTTTTGGAGCAGAACTTGGTCACACTTCAGTTACGCCCGATGGAGTGCGATGCTACTGCGGCCATCGTGGTTGCCTCGAAACGGAAGTGAGTCTTTCACGACTCCTCAACGTATTGGGTGAGACCAGCATGGATCCCGACGATCTAGGGCACGCCATCGAAACTTCATCCGACAAACACGTCTGGAGTGAAGTCAACCGTCAGCTCGATATCCTCGCCGTGGCAATTTCCAATTTCATCAGCGTCTTTAATCCAGAAATCGTGGTCCTCGCGGGTTTTCTCGGCGGACTCTTGGACGCAAATCCCACGAGATTTCACGAACGGGTCGAATCGAACTCCTTTCGCCATCTCAGTGCCGACGTACGCATAGTGCGCTCACAACTGCGTGCTCCGCACCTGCTGGTCGGCGCGGCAGAACTGGCCTTCGCTTCGATACTCAGCGACCCAATTTCCGTGGAACGATTCAGGTAAAAAGGTCGGCCGCGCGTCTGGTTGACCGTCTGGCCTGTCTCAGGCTTCCATTGCTTAGCTTGAGGCATTTCAAGCCACAGAGGACAGGCTGCCCCAGGACCGCTTCGATTGCCCGCCGTCATCTGACTGGGGCTGTCGCGCTCGTTGGCAACCGTAAAGCGAATGCGAAAACTTCAACTGGACTGGGGGAGTCGCGCCGCGCCGGGCGGTTGTTCGTTCGCCCTCGCAGCGAGCCTCAGAAGAGAGTCGTGAGTTCGTTACGTTTGATCTTTCCGTTGCTGGTTCGCGGGATGGCGGCGACGTAGCGAATCTCCTTGGGCTTGGCCCAAGGGCCGATGCGCTCATTGGCGATCGCGGAGATCGCCTCATCGAGCGCGCTGCCGTCGCCCACAATAAGTGCGACGACGCGTTGGCCCCACTCGGGGTCTTCGACGCTCGTGACGGCCACGTCGCGAACGCCCGCAAGCGCTGCGAGAATCGCCTCAAGGTCCTCGGGCCAGAGTTTCTCGCCTCCGGTGTTGATGACATAACCCAATCGCCCGCGCACGCTGACTCGTCCATCGTCGACGTGGCCGGCGTCACCGGTGGGAAACCAATTGTCCAGACCGTCCGGTCCGGTGACGCGAGGTCGGATGCCGTCACGGTACGAAGTGAAAAGTGTTGGAGATCGAACGATGAGTTCACCTCCTTGCTCCGCGACGTCGACGCCCGCGAGCGCGTAACCGTCGTAGACAATGCCAGAACCAGTTTCGGTCATACCCCACGTCGTCACGACGTTGTCGCCCAACTGCGATGGCGGTCGCGCACCCCCGAGCAGGACCTTGTCGTACGCGCTCAGGTCGTGGCGCACGAGTTGTGTTCGCACGACCGCGACATGGGTCGCTCCTCGCGCGGGCGCGCTTTCGATGCGCGCGGCGTCATCCCAAACCAGCGCTCCGTCGCTCAATATGGCTCGCAGCAGTACGGCCAGGCCACCGATGTGGCTCGCTGACAGGCAGGGAAACCAGACCGGGGCGCCGCTCGTACGCAGTGCCGCCTGGGTCATGTCGGCGCTCGCTCTAAGTGCGTCCCACGTCAGTTGTACCGCCCTGGGATCCGCGCTCGAGCCCGAGGTCAACATGACCAGGCCAGTATCGTCCTCGACGGTCCGCCCGCCTTCTCGTGGGTGTCGTCCGTCTGAATCGATGACCGCCGTCGCGCCCAGCAGGTCGAGCGTTTCGTGCAGTCGACGCGGCGAGAGACGTTGGTCCAGAACGCAAAACGCCTCACCGTGCAGGACACGGTGTCGAATCGCGCCTTCAAGTTCGGGGCCGAGGGCAAAGTCAAGGGCAAGCAAAGGTCGCACTCCGTGAGGTTAGGCCCCCCCGCCAATCGTCACCAGGGTTGTTCTATCGTCACGAACGGATTAATTCTGAGCGATCGCTGCACCAACTGATACGGATATGAGTGCACAGTCGGGGAACTTTGCTCGTCGAGACCGTGGACTCGGCGTCGAAAGGTAGCGTTGACCCTATGCCAAAGACTGTCATCCAAGGTCCGCCCAATGATCCCCTCGACGAATTTCGTTCGACGCCGCTTCCGCAATGGCAACAGCCCTACGAATTCACCGACATCACTTACGAAGTGGCCGAGGGCATGGCCCGAATCACGATCAATCGACCGGAACGTCGCAACGCGTTTCGCCCCCAGACAATCGTGGAGCTCATCCACGCCTTCGAGCGCGCACGAGACGACATCACGGTCGGCGCCGTCATTCTCACCGGCGCCGGCCCGGACGCCTTTTGTTCCGGCGGCGATCAGAATATCCGAGGCGACGACGGGTACATGGGTGATGACGACGTCGCGCGCCAGGGCGTGGGACGTCTCAACGTGTTGGACCTGCAGAATCAGATTCGACGACTCCCCAAGCCGGTGGTGGCGTCGATCGCCGGCTACGCCATTGGCGGTGGCCACATCCTGCACCTCGTGTGTGATCTCTCTATCGCCGCGGACAACGCCCGTTTCGGCCAGACCGGTCCGCGGGTGGGCTCCTTTGACGGCGGATACGGTTCGTCGATACTGGCTCGCACCATCGGCGCCAAGCGCGCCAAGGAAGTCTGGTTCCTCTGTCGTCAGTACGACGCGGCGACCGCCCAGGAGTGGGGTCTCGTCAATACGGTGGTACCCCTCGACGCCTTAGAGCGCGAGACTATTGCCTGGTGTCGTCAGATCTTGACGCTCTCGCCGATCGCGCTGCGCATGATCAAGGCGGGCTTTAACGCCGCCGACGACGGCTTGGCCGGCGTGCAACAGTTGGCCGGGGACGCCACGATGCTGTTCTACATGTCCGAAGAAGGACAAGAGGGCCGCAACGCCTACGTTGAACACCGAAAGCCTGACTTCTCGAAGTTCCCTAAGCGTCCGTGAGCGACGCGCCGGGTCCCTATCGTCGCTGGGTACTGGCGGCGAGACCCCGAACGTTGCCGGCGGCGCTGGTGCCCGTGATCGTTGGCGCCTCACTCGTGCGCCCCGCGTCGATCAACTGGCTCAACAGCGTGCTTTGTGTGGTAGTGGCGCTGGCCCTGCAGATCGGCACGAACTACGCCAACGACTTCTCCGACGGGGTACGTGGTACGGACGAAGTTCGCGTCGGTCCGTTCCGCCTGGCCGCCTCGAAGTTGGTGGCGCCGTCCACGGTTCGCTCGGTCGCTCTCGCGTGGTTCCTGTTCGCGGGCTTCGGGGGGCTGTGGTTGGCGTCGCGAACGTCGTGGTGGCTGCTGGCCGTGGGCTTCACCGCCATCCTGGCCGGCTGGTTTTACACCGGCGGGCCAAAGCCTTACGGGTACTACGGCTTCGGAGAAGTATTTGTGCTGATCTATTTCGGCTTCGTGGCGACGGTCGGCACCAGTTACGTACAGCATCTGTCCATTCCCGCGTCATCGTGGTGGTTCGGCCTGGCGACAGGAGCGATGGCGTGCGCACTGCTGGAAGCGAATAATCTGCGCGACGTCGACGGCGACCGCGCGGTGGGCAAGAAGACGTTGGCGGCCCGCCTCGGTCGTCGCCGGGCCCCGTGGCTTTACGTGGTGTGCGTGTTGCTGAGCGTCGTGGGCATCGCGGTGGGCGGTGAAGGTCTGGCCGCGGCGGTGGCGCTGGCGCTCTACATCCGTCCGGTACGGATGGCGTTTTCTCCTCGCAGCGGTCGCGAGCTGCTGCCGCTGCTGCAGATATCGTCCCAGAGTCAATTGGTGGTCGGGGCAGTGTTGGTCGTGTCATTCTGGGTCACGCGCTAGCGATCAAGGAATGAATCCATCCGCCGAGCGGTTGATTCGGGTTGCTCGAGGTGCGCGGCGTGCCCGGCCGCGTCAACGAATTCAAGCGAACCTACTGCCACACCCTCGGCAATGGCCGTGGCCTCGGCCGCGAACTTGATGTCGTTCACCCCAGCGAGGGCCAGGGTGGGCACCGTGACGCTGGAGAGCAGCGGTGCCAGCCAGGCCTGCGTACCGGTGCCGGCCAGCCTCAGTGAGTTGGCGAGGCCTTCGGCGTAGGTGCTGCGCGCCGAACGCTCAAGTGGGTCCACCGGCAGCGCGGCGAACATGGGCTGGGCCAGCCACTCGTCAAGAAACGCGGGAGCGCCGATCTCCTCGATGCGTGTGGCCAGCGCCTCATCACGCTCTCGGCGCCGGAGTCGCTCGTGCTCATCTTGGATGCCCCGGGTGGCGCCCAACAGCACGAGTTGGTTGAGGGAATCGGGATGACGCAGTGCCACGTGCAGGGCGACGCGGGCGCCAAAGGAATAGCCGC
>PLXU01000119.1 GCA_003151555.1 Acidimicrobiaceae bacterium
TGAGCAGCACGCCGGTCATGCCAAATCGCACGCCCAACGTGACGCCATTCGTTTGCAAAAGCAACAACTTGCCGCGCCGCGCGGTGCCCGTGATCGTCAGGTTCTTCACCGCGCGCGACCACGCCGACGGCGATGAGAGTTTCTTGGCGGCGTAGCCGTCGGCCCAGCCGCGCACGATAGTGGCGCCGACGGTGCGATGGGCCAACTGGCGATAGGACTCGACTTCCAGTACTTCGGGCACGCGCCGCAGCGTACCCGTACTTTGGTGACGATGACCATTACTAAGGTTGAATCATGGCCTTAGACAAACCCCATTGGCGCCAACTGTTCAGCGAAGTGGTCACTTCGGGGCTGTGCACGGGCTGCGCGGCCTGCGTCATTGCCTGCCCGCACGACGTGCTCGAGTACGAATCGGACAATGGCGTCTACAAGCCGTGGCACCTCGACATTGACGGCGGACGAGAGGACTGCACCCACGGCGAAACGGGCTGCACCCTGTGCACCCGCGCCTGCCCGCGCTTTCGCAACTGGGAGGGCGAGATCGACACCAAGCTCTTCGCGCGCGAGCGCACCGACGACGAGGTCTACGGCATCGGCGACGTCCTGCTGGCGCGCGCCAGTGACCCCGAACTCGTCGAGAACGGCCAGGACGGCGGCTTCGTGTCGGCCCTGCTGATCTACGCCCTGGAAAATGACGTCATCGACGCGGCGCTGGTGAGCGGCCTCGAGGGCGACGGTTCGACGTGGGTGGCCCAGCCCCAGGTGGCGCGCACCCGCGAAGAAGTGCTGCACACGGCCAAGTCGCGCTACACGTACTCGGCCAACCTGCTGGCCTACCCCAGGGCCGTGGCCGAGGGCGCCGAACGCATCGCCATCGTCGGCATGGGCTGCATGGCGTCGGCCCCCGGCGTGATGCAGTCGCGCAAGGCCGGCAAGATCGCGCGCCGTTTGAGCCTCTCCATCGGTCTCATGTGCTCTAAGACCTTCGACGACTCGATTTTCGAGGGGCTCTTCGAAGCCAAGTACCAGATCAAGCGCGCCGACATCAAGAAGATGAACATCAAGGGCGTTTTTCAGATCTGGACCAACGACGGCGCCATGCACGAGATCCCACTGAAGGAGGCCCACGCCTTCACCCGCGAGGGCTGCCTGCTCTGCCCCGACTTCGCCGCCGAACACGCCGACATATCCACCGGTGGCATCGGGGCGTTTGGCGACTGGACCCTCGTCATCGTGCGCACCGACAAGGGCCGCGAGCTGTTAAGCGCCCTGAAGGAGAACGGTCTCATCGAGACCCGACCGGGCGACGACGACCCGGGTGCCGTGGCGCTGCTGCACCGATTGGCCCAGGTGTCGCGCAAACGCTGGCCCAAAGACCAGGACCCCGCGCCGCGTCGGCTTCCCTTGAGCGCAACATGAACCAAGTCCTCGCGAAGTGACACCGTCATCATTCACCACCATCCTGCTGGTGCGCCACGGCGCAACCGCCACCACGGGCACCGTGCTGCCCGGGCGCGCGCCAGGACTGCACCTGGCCGTGCACGGCACCGCTCAGGCGGAGGCCGTCGCCCTGCGATTGGGGCAGCTCACCAAGAAGCCCGTGGCGCTGTACATCTCGCCACTCGAACGCGCTCGCGAGACCGCCGCGCCAATCGCCAAGGCCCTCCAACTGCGCGCGGTGATCGAACGTGGACTGCTCGAATGCGACTTTGGCTCGTGGACGGGCAAGAAGCTCAGCCTCTTGAGCAAGAAGGCCGAATGGAAGAGCGTCCAGAACTCTCCGAGCACCTTTCGCTTTCCCGACGGCGAGTCCTTTTCCGAGATGCAACAGCGCATCTGGGCCACGCTCGAGAAACTAGCCACCAAGCACCGGGGCCGCACGATCGTGGTGGTGAGTCACGCCGACCCCATCAAGGCGGCCGTCACCTACGCCCAGGGTGTCCCGCTCGACCTCTTCCAGCGCACGGTCATCTCGACCTGCTCGGTGAGCGCCATCGGCTTCACCGGTGCCGGACCCGTCGTCTTGACGGTCAACTCCACCGCGTCGCTCAGGGAGTTGTCGCCCTCGTGAACTACGTCTTTTCGAATCCCGACAAGGTCATGGTCGGTGTGCGCGGCGAAGTCGGCAATCGACTCTTCCTACTGCAGGTTCGCGAGGGCCGTCGGTTGGTGATTGTTAAGTGCGAAAAATTGCAATTGAGCGCGTTGGCCGAGTGGTTGAGCCAGGTGATGAGCACCATCGGCCGGCCCGCTCACCTGCCCGAGGATTTCACACTCGAAACGGAGTACGAGTCGGACTTCGTGGCCGGCGACATCGCGGTCGCCATCAACGAAGAGAACCAGACCATCGAAGTCACGTTCGAATCCGCCGACGAGGGCGACGACACGCTCGAACTGACGCTCACCAAGGAGTGGGCCGGCGGCCTCGCGATCGCCGTCACCCGTCTCGTCGAAGCCGGTCGGCCTCTCTGCCCGCTCTGCAGCGGCCCGTTGGATCCGAGGGGTCACGACTGTCCGCGCACGAACGGGCACCGGCCCCCAATTCGCTAGCCCATGGACCGCGACGAACAGCGCACGTTACTGAGCAAGGGATCCATTGAGATCAAAGGTCGCGTCGCTGGCTCTTCGAACCAGGCCCTGCTCGTCACCGTGACGCTTGACGGTCAGAGCGCGCAGGCCTGCTACAAGGCCGAAGCCGGTGAGCGGTCGCTCTGGGACTTCAGCGACGGCCTGTGGCGGCGCGAAGTCGCGGCCTACGAACTCGACGTCGTGCTCGCGACCGACCTGGTGCCCACCACGGTCGCTCGCGACGACGCCCCCTTTGGCGTGGGATCGCTGCAGTGGTGGGTTGACGACAACTTAGAAGACCACTATTTCACCCTGCGTGACAATGACGAATTTTTCGAGTGGTTCGCCGCCCTCGCGGCCTTCGACGTGGTCGCCAACAACGCCGACCGCAAGGCCGGCCACGTGATCTTCGACGGAGCTCGCTGCTGGGCGATTGACAACGGACTGTGCTTTCACCAAAGCGACAAACTGCGCACCGTGGTGTGGGAGTACGCCGGCCGCGAGATCGACCCGGCCCTGTTGGACCGGCTCGAGACGTTCGCCCAGGGCCAAACCGGCGAACTCAGCGACTACCTCAATCCCACTGAACTGGCCATTGCCCAGCTGCGCGCCCAGCACCTGGTCGACAGTGGTCACTGCCCCATGCCCGACGAAGAGCGCGACTGGCCGCCCTATCCCTGGCCGTTGATCTAGAGCAGCGGCACGAGCTCAGGCTCGAGTTCCGGTACGCCGGACTCGAGCAGGATGAACGTCACGATGGCGCCTACGCCAAAGAATGCCGCGCACCACCAAAAGGCCATGGAGTAACCGTGCAGGGTCGCCTGCACTTTCGCCGCGCTCTTGGCCGCCGCACCGACCGCGTGACTGCCTCTCATCGCGCCCATCGTTGCCGAGACGGCGATCGTATTGAGCAGTGACGTACCCATCGAGCCGCCAATTTGCTGGGTGGTGTTGACCATCGCCGACGCGGCGCCGGCGTCGCTGGGCTTGATGGCGGCCGTCGCGCTCGCGGTCGCCGGGGCGAAGATGAGGCCCAGGCCCAGGCCCGCCACGATAAGGCCCGGCAGCACGTGGCCGACGTAGTCGGCGTTGGCCGTCAGGCGGGTGAAGAGCACCGTGCCCAACATGCCCAGAATCATTCCGGCCGGCACCAATGGCCGCGGACCGACCTTGGCCAGCAGGCGTGCGCTCGCCATCGTGGCCGAGAAGGCAATCGCGCCCACCAAGGGCAAGAACGCGACCCCGGTGCGCAACGGCGAGTAGCCGAGCGTGGTCTGCAGGTAGTACGCGAGAAAGAGCGAAATTCCGAAAATCCCGATGCTCGTGATGAACAGCGCGATCAGGGATCCGCCGCGCGTGCGATTGGTGACCAGGCGCAGGGGCAGCAGCGGGTACTTCGAACGCTGCTGCCATCTGATGAAGAGCAGTAACAGCACCGTGCCCAGCGCCAGGCTGCCCCAGGTGATCTCGTCGGACCAACTGGTCGAGACCGCGTGCGACAGCCCGTAGACGACAAAGAAGAGTCCGCCACTGGCCAGCACCGTGCCGAGCAGGTCGAGCCGGGTGCGATGTTGGGCCTTGCCCGGAATGACAAAGAGCACCACCCCCATGAGCGCAATCGCGGCGAAGAAGAGATTGATGAAGAGACACCAGCGCCACGACGTCCACTGGGTCAACGCCCCACCGAGCAACAGACCAATCGCCGCACCGGAGGCGCTGATCGCGCCGAAGATCGAGAAGGCCTTGGCCCGTTCCTTGGGATCGAGGAACGTCGTGGTCAACGTGGCCAGGGCCGCGGGTGCGAGCACTGCTCCGAAGGCTCCCTGGACGGCCCGGGCCGTCACCAGCATAGAAAAGCTGTGCGCCGCGCCACCAACGGCCGACGCCACCGCGAAGCCCACCAGCCCGATGTAGAGCGCGTTGCGTCGGCCCCAGAGATCGCTGAGGCGTCCACCGACCAGCAGCAAGGAACCGAAGGCCAGCGCGTACGAGGTGATGACCCACTGACGGTTCGCCGTCGAGAAACCAAGCGCCAGCTGAGCGCGCGGCAGCGCGATGTTGATGACCGTGGCGTCGAGCACCACCATCAACGACGCGATGCTCATCACCGCCAACGTCCACCACCGTCGAACGATCGCGTGCCGGGGTGCGTAGGTCATAGAGGTGGCCCAATCCTAAAGAATGAGGCGCGCCGCAACGCGATTAGCGCACGACCCCATGCAATGGTGGGGGAATTGCGCAATATCGAAGGGTTAACCGCGAGTTTTCAGCGCTTCGATCAACGCCGGCAGGACCTTGTGCACGTCGCCCACGATGCCGAGGTCGGCGATCTGAAAGATCGGAGCGTCGGCGTCCTTGTTGATGGCCACGATGTTCTTCGAACCTTTCATGCCCACCATGTGCTGGGTCGCGCCAGAGATGCCACAGGCTATGTAGACCGTGGGCTTGACGGTCTTGCCGGTTTGACCAACCTGCTGCGAGTACGGCACCCAGCCGGCATCAACGATCGCGCGACTCGCGCCCGGCGCACCGTTGAGCAGCTTCGCCGCTTCCTCGATCAGCGCGTACTTGTCCGCCTCGCCGAGTCCGCGTCCGCCCGACACGACGACGGCGGCCTCTTCCAGCTTCGGCCCGCTGCGCTCTTCAATGTGCGACTGGACGATCGTCGCGGTACCCGTGGCCCCGGTGTCGCCCGAAGGCGCGGCCACCACGGTCGCGCTGGCCCCGCCGCCCGACTCGGCGCCAAAGGACTTCGCGCGCACCACGATGATGCCGGGACCCTCGCCGCTAAAGCGGGCCTTGACTATCTGAGTACCGCCGAAGGCGGGGTGTTCGGTGACGAGTCCACCATCGTCGACGAGCCCGGTGACGTTGGTGAGCACCGGCCGGTCCAGGCGGGCCGACAGGCGACCCGCGATGTCACGGCCGTCGTAGCTGGAGGGGATGAGGATCACGTCGGGAGTTTCTCCCTTGGCAATCAGGGCCGCAATGGCCGAAGCAACCGCGGCGCCCGGTAGGGCGCCGTTGAGGGTCCCCACGTCATAGAGTGTCGCCGCGCCGTAGTCGCCCGCTTGTGCGGCGAGGTCCGAACTGTTGTCGCCCCACGTGATTGCCGACACCGCGGCACCGTAGGAGCGGGCGTGGCTCAAGAGTTCCAATGACGCGCTGGTGAACGCTCCGTTCGAGGGTTCGGCCACGACCCAGATGGATGAAAGTGCCATATCGCTCCTAGAGGACCTTGATTGATTCGAGGAAGGCCACGATCTTGGCTGCACCGTCTCCCTCGTCGACGTACTTTTCACCGGCCTGGCGCGATTCGGCCCGCTCGACCGCGATGATCTCCTGACGCGCGCCGGCCGGTCCGACCTCGCTGGCGAGACCCAAGTCGGCGACGCTAAGGACCTCGACGGGCTTGGACTTGGCGGCCATGATGCCCTTAAACGACGCGTAACGCGGCTCCACGACGCCGGCGGTCACCGTGACCAAGGCCGGCAGCGGGGCCGACACTTCGTCGTAGCCCGATTCGGTCTGACGGTTCACTTCGACGTTCGTGCCATTGATGGTGACCGATTTGGCGAAGGTAATGGACGGAAAACCGAGCAGCTCGGCCAGCTGCACGGGCGTGGTGCCCGTGTAGCCGTCGGACGACTCGGTGGCGGCCAGCACCAGATCTGGATTGACGCGACGTATGACGGCGGCCAGGACCTTGGCCGTGCCCAGCGCGTCGGTGCCGCGCAATGTTTCGTCGCTCACGATGATGGCCTTGGCGGCGCCCATGGCGAGCGCGTTGCGCACGCCGGCCAACTCCGAGCCCGAGCCCATCGAGACGACGGTCACTTCACCGGTGCCGGCCTTGTCGACCAATTGCAAACCCATTTCAACGCCGTAGGTGTCGGCCTCGTCAAGGATGAGCTTTCCGGAACGATCCAAGTAATTCGACGAATCAAAACTCTGGGGGGCGGCGGGGTCGGGAATCTGTTTTACGCATACGACAACGTTCATACAGCCAATCTATTGCATTGGCGAGAGCCCATCATTGGGCGGATTGCTTGCGGCGAGTGCCATCGCTCGCGCGGGATTGTCGGTGATGATGCAGTTCACGTGCAGGTTCAGCATCGCCGTGATGTCGCGACGGCTATTCACCGTCCAGGTATTCACGTCCAGTTCCAACTCGTGGGCTTTGACCATCCACGCCGCGTCGAGCATTTTGAAGTTCGGATGCACGGCCGTGAAGTCCAAAATGTGCGCCTGGGTCAGCGCGTCGGTCGGCCCGGCCTTGCCCAGCAGCCAGCCGACGGGCATGGCCGAGTCAAGGCGTCGCACGGCGGCGCAGGTCGCCTGATCGAAACAGGAGATTATGACGCGCTCGGACCACCTGAGCTCGTGCAGAACCTGGACCACCTGGCGGGCAAACTGGCCAGAGTCGTCGTACGTGGACTCAGAACGGTCGCGGCTGTTCTTGATCTCGACGTTGACTTTCATCCCTTCGCAGGCCGCCAACGCCGCGTCCAAAGTTGGCAGGTAATCAGGCAATTCGCGCTGGCGGGTCTCACCGATGTCCAAGGAACCACAGGCGGGATCGTGGTGTACGACCAGGGCGCCGTCGACGGTGCGCCGCACGTCGAACTCAACGCCGTCGACCCCCAGCCGGCCAGCGGCGAGGAATGCCGCGACGGTATTTTCACGTTCCTCGACGTGCAACCCGCGGTGGGCGTAGATGTAAATCACCGTCCAAGTGTGTCAGATGTCATTCATCGCTCCGTTCGCCTCTCTCCAGTGGTTTGGCGGCGGCGCTCAGAAAATTGTGTTTTCATCGCGATGAAGTTGCGCGGCATTCGTCGAACGTGACTGGCGACAGAAGGCCAAGCGGGCACGCCAACTAACACGAATGTAATTCGCAGTCGGTGCGTTGTTCCTGCGTGTGCGCCACGATTGGAAGTTCAAAATACCTAATTCACCCTTGTTTTTAGACAGGAACTTCAGTAATATTTTGTTTCAATCAAATCTTGTTTTTAGCTGAAAATTGCTGTGGATTTGCCCATATAAAGGATTTTTAATGTCGTTGATTTGGAACCGTACCCATGCTTGGGACGACGCTGACTGGCGTGCCCAAGCCGCCTGTCGCGACACGGAACCGGAACTTTTCTTTCCAATCGGCACTACTGGCATGGCCACCGATCAGATCGAGTCGGCCAAGCGGGTCTGTGACAACTGTGACGCGCAGAAGGCCTGCCTGGAGTTCGCGTTAGCGACGAACCAAGAGTCAGGCGTGTGGGGCGGCACCACCGAAGACGAGCGCCGCAAACTGCGCAAGCAGTGGCTGGCCGCGCGGCGCCGTTCCACTTCTAACTAGAGGCGCGCGGTCGTCGGGACTTCGACGCGAACGTACGTGCCGCCACCTTCGGTGGCGGAGACTGATTTCATCTCGATAGTGCCGTGTAACTGCGCGCGGATGAGGTCACGCACAATTGACAGGCCCAGACTGGTGGGTACGTCGAGCGAGAAGTCCTCACCGAGTCCTCGTCCGTTATCGCGGATTTCGGCAATGGCGTTGCCATCCTCCTGAAAGAGATTGAGTGTCACGATCCCTACTTGGTCGTTGTTCACGCCGCCGAACTCCGTGAAGGCGTGCTCGACCGCGTTGGTCAGCAGCTCCGCCAGGGCGACCGCCAGCGGCGTCGCGAGATCGGTCGAGAGCACTCCCAGTTCACCGTTGACCACGATTTCGACCGGGTGAAGAGCGAGCACGGTGTCTTCGACCAGCAGCACGAGGGACCGCACGATCTCGTCGAAGACCACCTCCTCGCCCGGCTCGCGAGACAACACCTCGTGCACCACGGCAATCGAGCGGATCCGGCGCTCCGCTTCCAGTAGTGCCGTACGCGTTTCGGCGATGTCGCTGCGACGCGCCTGCAGGCGCAACAACGACGAGATGGTCTGCAGATTGTTCTTGACCCGGTGGTGGACCTCGCGCACCGCGGCCTCTTTGTTAAGCAGGACGCGATTGAGCTTGCGAAGGTCCGAGACGTCGCGCACCAACGTGATGAGGCCAGTGACTTCGCCCTTCTCCAACAACGGCACGCAGTGAAAGACGATCGCCACGTCGTGGCCCTGGTCGATCTCGTCCATCGCCGGTATGCCGAACTCCAACGTTCGATCAATGACCCGCGCGCGAAGTCCCAGGTCGTCCAGGGAGCGACCCTCGGCCGGGGCGTAGATGCCGAGTCGGTGCAGCGCGTTGGTCGCGTTGGGCGTCGCGAATTCCACGAGGCCCTCACCGTCCATCAAGATGATGCCGTCACCCACGCGCGGCATGCCCGGTCCGGCCACGTCATCCTCACGGTAGGGAAAGGTGGCGTCCGCGACCATGTCGCAAAGGCGCTCAAAGACCGAGAGGTAGGCCTGCTCGTAGAGCGAGGCCGGTCCTCGCAGTGGTCCCTGCAGACGCACCAATACCGCGACGATGACACCCTCGAAGCGCACCGGGATGCACCACACCGGGACGCGATCCTCGACGTTCTCGATCATGGCTTCGCCTACGACGCGCGCGCCACCGTCGAAGGCCTGGCGCACCAGGGGCCACGCATCGCACCGCAACAACGTGCCCACGAGGTCCTCGTTCATCAGCGTCGAGCGGTTGTTCGGGCGCATCTGACCCAACACCACGAAGTTGTCCTCGCCGAGGTTGGTGAGCAAATCGACCTTGGTCATGAGCAGCATGTCCGAAAAGGACAGGTCCGACAGCAGCGACCACGAGACCGTGAGACGGAGCAGGTGGTCGACCGAGGGCTGCGTGAGCGAGGTGTGCTGGGCTGTCAGCTCGGCGAGCGTGGCCATTAGCTCGAGCGCATCGCCACGAGTTGGCGCTGACGGTTGGTGAAGGAGGCCAGCTGGGTCACGCCGCGCGCTTCGAGCAGGTCGGCCAGGTCACCGACGCGCTCGCCCACCCGCTCGAGGGAGTGGGCGTCGCTGGCCGTCGTGAACGTGACGCCCTGGGCGATCAGTCGATCGAGAAAGCCCTCCGAGGGATACTGTTCGGCGACTGGCTTTTTCCAGCCGGCCGAGGAACACTCGACCGAGAGGTCGGCCCGCGCGGCGGCGCTGGCCATCAGTTCCCAGAACTCGGCGCGGTCCGAGGCTTGAAAGCCCGCCACCTTGATGAGATCCGGGTGCGCCAGCACGTCAACTGAGTTTGAAGCCGCCAACTCCTCGATCGCGATCGTGTAGTCGGCCCAGCACTGGTCGACGTCGCGCACGGTCCACTCGTGAAAATGCGTGGGCACTTCGTAGTCGTCGAACTGCCAGCTGCCCAGCCAGTGCACTGACCCGATGAGTACGTCGAACGGGTACTGCGCCAGGATCGGCGAGACGATGTCCATCTGGTCGCGGTAGTAGTCGACCTCGAGCCCGATCTTTATCGGTAATCCTTCGTCCTTCGCGAGTTGGGCCAGGTTGACGTACTGCTCCAATGAGTTGCGGGCGTGCCAGTTGAGGTACTGCTCTAGAACGGGGCTCGTTGGTTCGTGGCCGTATTTCAACCAGAAGGGCCCCACGGCCGAGACCACGTCGACGAAGCGGCTGGTGTGCTCGGTCAAGGCCAGCTCGTTCACGCCGTGTCTCGCCGCCTCGTCGCAGTAGGCGGCAATCTGGTCCAGGCGGAACCATACCGACGACTCCTCGTGAGGCCAGAGGTGCAGGTGGTAGTCAATCACGCTGTCGCCAAACCCGACCGGTCAGCTCGTACCGAAGCCGACGATGCGCTCGCTGGCGGGCGTGCCGAATTCCACGTAGGCAATACGAGAGGCCGGCACGCCGACGCGGCGACCCTTGC
>PLXU01000001.1 GCA_003151555.1 Acidimicrobiaceae bacterium
GCCATCGCCATGGGTCACCCCGTGGGAATGTCAGGGACTCGTCTAGCCCTCACGGCGCTGCTCGAACTGCACCGCCGCGGCGGCGGCGTCGCGGCCGTCGGTCTATGCGGCGGCGGGGGGCAAGGCGACGCAGCGATCCTGCGCACGATGTAGATCTTCGACAAAGGGCTCGTACCAATTTGTTACGCGGACGGTGAATAGAGGATTCGCCATACAACTGGGTGAGCCAGTTGATTGGCGAAGATCCTTTTGGCATGAGGGGTATTTTCGTGGAAGTGCCTCCGGTTTCCCCGGGGCAATTCAGGAGTAGTCCCAACCGACCATTCCGAGGGTTTTCGTTAATGTTGGGGGTCTCGTCCTGGAGCGATTGTTTTCGGCGTGGGGAGCAGGGATTTACGGCTCTGAAAGTTGGCGGAGGTAATGCAACCTCCATTCGAGGGATGTGAACGGCCTGGAGGATCCAAGCTAAGAGGTTGGACGCTTCAAATCAGAGGGGAGTCGGCTTCGACCAATGTCGTAGCAGTTGCTCAGGCAATGATCGATGGATTTGTGACAGTGCTCCCAAGCTCGATTGCGGTCAGCGTACAGTACTCGACGTCAAGTATCCGCAAGTACTGCGACGCCCTAACGGGCCGCCGTGAAGTCTTGGTGCAAATTGCACCTGTGTCGACGCGTACGAATGGTCGAGGTGTGAAAGGACTGGAAGGGCTTCGACGTACGCTTCCAGTGCGGAATCGGCCAGTTCAACTGGCGCGGAACACCTCGGAGGCGACCACGAGGTCCTCCCAGGACATGCCGGTGCTCTTGAATACGCGCGGCCGCTGGTGATCGACCGAGGTGACACCTGTGATGATGTCGCGCATGGGAATGAGAGACGCGGACTCGATCACGCCTTCGGCGATCGGGATAATCAAGTCGCCGGCCTCGCGAAGGGCCGTGCCGATGTCATCTACAACGAGTTGTGCCTTCGTGATGAGCTCGGAACCGAGTTCACGCGTATCAGGCTCGTATGCGCCGACGGCCACCGTCAAAGAGTCGTTGCGTACGAGGCTGCCATTGAACAATGGGGTCCGCGAGGTGGTGGCGCAGACGATTAATTGGGCGTCGCGGACATCGTCGGCACTGCCCACTCGGGATTTGAGACCACTCGCCTGAAGCCGAGTGGCGAGTGCCGTGGCGCGTCCCTGGTCGATGTCGACGATGGTAACCATTTCAATACTGCGGATAACCCGCATAGCTTCAACGTGCCCCCATGCTTGTGGTCCGGAGCCGAAGACAACGAGATGATCGACCTGGCCGGGAGCGAGATGATCAGCCACCGCGGCGGAAGTCGCGGGGGTGCGCAGCGTCGTGAGCGCTGCACCGTCGATGAACGCGACCGGGCTGAGGGTTAATGCATCCATCAGCAAGTAGACAGCCTGAATGGTCGCTTTGCCAAGGGCTGTGTTATCCGGCGCTACGGTCAAGACTTTGATCCCGACAAACTCGGAGGATTGAGTTGGCATGAGCATTAACTGCCCGTGGTTCAGAGGCAAGACACTGCGTGGGAAGTCCTTGGTCGGATCGATTCCGGCTTTGAGTCCGCGCTGTATCGCACGAATGGCTGCTTCAAAACTGACGCGGCCGAAAACTTCGTCGCCCGAGATCCAGGACGGAACGGTGTCAGTCATCTCAGCGATAATCCAATCTTGATTCGGACGATCCTCTCAAAACTATAAGCATACTTAGCAGTCTCGTATGGTGTTGACACACAAGACAGGATCGAGTTCACATATTGCAATGGGTACCACGCCTAAGACGGTCAATGCGGGGAGTTCGACTGGATTCTCTACTCGCATTGCATGACCACAGGTTTCGCAAAATCATCCATTATGGATCTTACAAATTTTCATGAGGTCCTGACACGAGTGCTCAGATAGATCGGGCTTCAATTAGGGAAAGGCTCGGCTTTCTGATGCATTCACTTCGGTGCTGGGCATTCTTGATGAGGGCAAAGATATGGCTCGTGAACGGCCGTATCCTCCTTGGCAGGGTTCAGAGTCCATCGGCGACAGACCAGGGGTCTCAGCAATTGTCTTTTGGTGAATTGTTCAGACGTCCGCGTGCCGCGAACTCTGCATGGTGTGATGCATGGTCGGGGCACTGGCTTGAAAGGCTGGTGCCCATTAAGCAAGTCCCGAAGGAAGAGCTCCAATGCCATATCTGGTAGCAGGAATTCAGTCGTCTCTTGGCGTGGGCGCTACGGTCGGGATCTCTTCAGATCAACAGCCTGGACTTGAGTGAAACCGCAGTACCATTTCTTATCAAGATGAGCAGTCGAGATTTCAGACGTGAAACAACTGCTCCCAGCAACCAGGAGGTGGCCAAGATGCCGCTCAAGACCCCGGCCGAATATGTCGACAGTCTGCGCAACATGAAGATCCGCGCCTACGTTGGCGGAGAGTTCGTCGATAGCGTCGTCGATCATCCCTCGGTCGCGCCGCATATCAACACCGTCGCCAAGACCTACGAGCTGGCCCACGTGCCCGAGCACGAAGATGTCATGACCGCGATCAGCCACCTCACCGGCGAGCGGATCCATCGCTACACCCACATCTTCCAGAACGCCGACGACCTGATCAAGAAGATTCAGATGCTGCGCCTGCTCGGCCAGGCCACCGGCACCTGCTTCCAGCGCTGCGTGGGGCTCGACGCCCTCAACGCCATGTACGCCGTCTCCTACGAGATCGACCAAGCGAACTCGACCAACTACCACGCCCGCTTCAGGGACTACCTCGGCTACGTCCAGCGCGAGGACCTGATGCTGGCCGGCGCCATGACCGACCCCAAGGGACACCGCGCGAAGAAGCCTTCCGAGCAGGAAGACCCCGACCAGTTCGTCCGGGTGGTCGAGCAGCGCTCCGACGGGGTCGTCATCCGCGGCGCGAAGCTTCACAACACCGGCGGCATCAACTCTCACGAAATCCTGGTGCTGCCCGGCACGGGGCTGGTGGCCGGTGAGGAGCAGTACGCGATTGCCTGCGCGGTGCCCGCCGACGCCGAGGGCGTGGTCTTCATCTTCGGGCGCCAGTCCAACGACTCACGCAAACTCGAGGGTGGCTGCGACATCGGCAATACGCGCTTCGGCGTCGTGGGCGGCGAGGCCATGGTTGTCTTCGACGACGTCTTCGTGCCCACCGAGCGGGTCTTCATGAACGGCGAGATTGAGCACTGCGCGACGCTGGTCAACTACTTCGCCACCTGGCACCGCGCCAACTACGGGGGCTGCAAGGGGGGCAACGCCGACGTGCTCATCGGGGCCACCGCCAAGATGACCCGAATCCTCGGCACCGACCGCAACGCGATCGTCAAGGACAAGCTGATCGAGATGATCCACCGAAACGAGACCACCTACGCGTCGGCGATCGGCTCGAGCGCGCTCGGTTACCAGCTACCGTGCGGCTCGTTCATGGTCGATCCGATACTCGCCAACACCGTCAAGCAGAACATCACGCGCAACGTCTACGAGATTGGACGTCTCAGCCACGACCTCGCGGGAGGGTTCCTCGCGACGATGCCCGATTCGAAGTCCTTCGATAACCCCGAGATCGCCGACTGGGTGCGCAAGTACTACGGAGCCAATCCCGAGTACGACGTGATGGAGCGCATTCGGTTCGGACGCTACATCGAGAACATGACGAGCGTCACCACGATGGTTGAAGCGATGCACGGAGCCGGCTCGCCCCAGGCCCAGCGCATCTCCATGCTCGGCCAAGCTGATATCGAGGGCAAGATCGAAATGGCGAACAAGGTGATCTACGGCACCGACGACGTCGCGGGCTTGCCTCTGCCGGACGTCAATCCAAAGCCTGATGCTGACGAGGTATCAGACAAGACGTGAGGGTTCGCTGAGCCTGTAGTTGGCACTCAGCGGGAGAACGGCGACCAGAGACCGCCGCTCTCGCCCAGCAGGTTATTTATGGCTGATTTCGCAGTCGCTAATTCGGCGTTTCGGATATTCGTGGCGTCCGACGTCAAAACGTTGTAGTTGTGTGGGGTTCAAGAAAGGCTGCGCCTCGAAGATCTGTTGGTACTTGACTCCGACAGATTGGAACAGCCCCACGTTGAACGCTCGTAGCTGCCTAGGATGGCGTCGCCAGTTTCGTTACCACCCATCCGGTCAACTCGTTGAGTCGCGGCAAGGACAGACCACTAGGCCGCGATTATGCTTGATGCCGCCGAGTCGGCTTGAGTGATAGTTTTCAAAATATCGTCGCCCGAGTTGCCTGTGGGTTCATGGTGTTCCTCGTAGGAAGCGGTGAGCGCTTTCGGAATCTGAGAAATTCCGATATGACTCGGAGAGAAGGGAAGTTATGTCGAGTGCTCCATCGAGGCCGCCCAACTCGCCAGCACTTGGCCACGTCGTGGTGGTTGGCGCTGGCATTGTGGGACTAGCCACCGCGTGGTTTCTTCAAGAATATGGCGTTGAGGTTACGGTAGTTGACCGTGAAGGCATTGCCGCCGGGGCGTCGTGGGGCAATGCGGGGTGGCTGAGTCCCGGGATCGTCACTCCTCTCGCGGAGCCAAGTGTCCTGCGTTACGGTCTTAAGTCTTTCTTCGATCCGGCTGCCGCGCTCTACATCCCACCCTCAATCGACCCCAGGCTGTGGCGCTTCCTTACACGCTTTGCGATGCATTGCACAATGAAGCAATGGAAACGTTCGATGGAGGCCTACGTCGAGGTCGACCGTCAAGCACTTAGCGCCTTCGATGATCTAGCCAATGGAGGCGTGACCTCAGCCACAATCGATGCACCGCTCATGGTTGCTTTCGAGCATGCCCAACAGGCGAATGGACTTCGCCACGAGCTGAATCTCATTCGCCAAGCGGGCCAGCACGTCGACGTGGACGAACTTTCGAGGGCCGAAGCAGGTACGCTCATGCCTCAAATCTCTGATCGTATAGAACTCGTGCTGAAGTTGAATGGTCAGCGCTACGTGGACCCCGGTGAATACGTGAACTCGTTGGCCGATTCGGTCGTCGCCAGGGGCGGAACGATTCGAACGGGAATGTGCGCCCACACAATTGGAAGAGACTCGAGCGGCATCAGGGTCGCGCTAAAGGGGGCCGATCCTGTCCGGGGTGATGCCGTAGTTGTTGCAACTGGTTCGTGGCTTAACGATTTGGCACCATCGCTTGGAGTGCGCATGCGCGTGCAGTCAGGTCGTGGCTATTCCTTCTCAGTCTCGACTGACCAGCCAGTGCCTGCTCCTATCTATGTCCCCGCAGCGCGAGTGGCCTGTACGCCGTATCGGGGCGGAATGCGTGTCGGTGGAAGTATGGAGTTTCGATCCGTTGACGCCCCTCTTGATCCGAATCGAGTCGCCACAATCGTCAAGGCGGTTAAGCCGGTGCTCAGTGGTGTTGACTGGGAGTCGATTAGCGATGTTTGGGTCGGTTCTCGTCCAGTGACTGCCGATAGCAGGCCACTCATTGGCGCGACCAAGGTCTCGGGCGTCTTCGTGGCTGGCGGACACGGTATGTTCGGCATGACGCTCGGCGCGGTCACCGGCAAGCTCTTGGCCGAACAGATGATCACTGGCAACCAGCCAGCGGCACTCGGCGCGTTTGGGCCGCTGCGTTAAGGCGCCTAAGTTTTTTCACCAGCGAGTCTAGGACCTTCCGTTCGATTCAATGGTCGGGCCGCTCGATTGTCACTCCATAATCCACGCTCCTCGAATGTATGTTCACGGTAGCGATGACGTGCCGTATTTCGAGGGCGCAAGGCTTCTTCTGTACACTTCAAGGTTTCTCGGGGTGCACAGAAGCATGTGAACCTTGAACGGTTACGAAAGCGGTTGTGCGTCTCGGCTCCATCTGGTCTCGACGCTTGTCGTACCTCTATTGAGGTATGCACAGAACAGTGTGCTGACCTCTAAGAAGCGCTTCGCGAAGCTTGCACCCAAGTCTGAAGACAGAATGATGTGGCGAGCAACTATTGGGCCGGTGCCTACCAATATGATCAGAATTCACCATCACGATTTTGACTGTTAACGGACGCGATGGTATGTTGGCGATGATTTAGTTGACCACAGAGATCGGGTGAACTTAGGGGAGAGCGGTGATGATGCCTGATTCGCTGGACGAGTCAGTGGATACGTATCCGATCGCTGCGAAGTTACCAGAATCAAGAGAGTTTTCTTCTAAGTGTGGCGGAGTCTCTAGAACTTCGGACCCTTCAAAGAATGGTGAGGTACTTCCGAAGGGCGTTGGCAGGTCGGCGCGCAGAGGACATCGTGCTGCGATCCCATATCGCAATTTCATTCGTTGGCTTGTCGGCTTCATCGCCGTTGAAAGCGCCGTTGATGAATCTCGGGTGCAACTTCGTAATCCGGGAATTCTTCTCGGTAGTGAGATAGTGAGAGGCTGCGATGGATCCAGCTCTGGTCGTTCGATTCCCGTTGTCGTAACAAATTCTTGCCTCGCTGTGGCATTGAAGAATTATTCATCATGACAGACACCGCCGGAACTTCTCTCGGGCTCAATCATTGGTGCGATCGCGTCAAACCAATCATGATCGGAAGAAGACCTTGACTAAACAAAAAGTACGTGACCTCCCGCAATTGGCTTCCGTGGTCATCATTGGTGGAGGGGTTATGGGCACGAGCATTGCCTACCACCTTGCCGCCGCCGGTGTAACTGATGTAGTTCTTGTGGACAAGAGCGATCTGGGATCGGGCTCGACATGTAAGGCTGCCGGAGGGGTACGTGCTCAATTCTCTGACTCGCTCAACATTGCGTTCGGAGCACGGAGCCTCAAAGTATTTGAAAACTTCCTTGAGTTGTTTGACCAAGAGATTGACTTGCGCCAAGTCGGATACCTCTTCTTGTTGAGCACCCCCCAGGATATTGAGCTATTCGAGCGCAGCATCGTAGAGCAGCATAAGTTGGGTGTTCCAAGCCGGATGATAAGCGTTGAAGAGGCGAAAGAGCGATCGCCGTTAATCAAGACTGACGGCCTACTCGGTGCATCTTTCTCTCCCACGGACGGACATTGCTCACCGGAGTCGGTTGTCCTTGGCTATGCAACCGCGGCACGTCGCAATGGCGCAGTGTTGATTCCTCACTGCTGCGCAACTGGGATCGAAGTTCGTGACGGGCGAATTCGTGCGGTGCAAACAGAGGACGGACGAATTGAGACGAAGACCGTCATTTGTGCGGCCGGCGCCTGGTCGCAGCAGGTTGGAGCTTGGGCTGGTGTCGATTTGCCGGTCACGCCCTTGCGGCGTCAGGTCTTGGTGACGGAGCCGATTAAGGGCCTTGATCCGCATACCCCATTTACCGTAGATTTCTCGTCGACCTTCTATTTTCACGCAGAGGGACCGGGAATCTTGTTCGGAATGTCTGACCCGGATGAGACGCCTGGATTCAAGTTTGAGAGGTCGGATGACTGGCTGCCTCGACTTGGGCAAGCTATCGAACGGCGAGCACCGAGTCTCACTGAAGTAGGTCTCTCGAGCGGTTGGGCGGGTCTCTACGAAACGACGCCCGACAATAATGCATTGGTCGGTGAGGCACTTGGGACCGGGCGTTTTCTCTATGCGACGGGTTTCTCAGGGCACGGTTTTCTGATGGGTCCTGCCATCGGTGAGGTGATTCGAGACTTGTATTTGGGGGCATCGCCGTTCGTGGACATCTCGCAACTCGATGCCCAGCGATTCAGTGGTGGCTTGATACGTCCTGAGATGAACATTGTTTGAATGACCGACACACTTCGACACAAGGAGAAAAATCATGTCAGGCCTACCAAAGGCAAGCGAACTCGAACGGATGGCGTTCGAGGCCGCCGATCACTGCGGAGTTAAACTAAGCGCCTCAATTGGCGTTGAGTCCATCAAGTCTCCAATCAATGGAAGTCCTTTTGGGTCAATCAGTGGCGCTGAGGTGGTCGATGTCGACACTGCGGTCGATCGCGCTCGAAGTGCCTTCGAGGACTGGAGGCTGGTGCCGGCTCCCGTTCGCGGTGCCCTTGTTCGTCGGTTGGGCGACTTGCTCAGCGAACACAAGTCAGACATTGCGACGTTCATAAGCTTGGAGGCGGGCAAGATCACTTCTGANNGGTGAAGTCCAAGAGATGATCGATATTTGCGACTTTGCTGTGGGGCTCTCGCGACAACTCTACGGTCGCACGATGAGCTCAGAGCGCCCTGGTCACCGACTTATGGAGACGTGGCACCCGCTTGGCGTTGTCGGCGTGATTACTTCATTCAACTTTCCGGCTGCGGTGTGGTCCTGGAATACGGCGATCGCACTCGTATGCGGCGACTCAGTTATTTGGAAGCCCTCTGAACTTGCGCCCATCACTGCCTCCGCCTGCGCCGCGTTGCTTGACCGGGCTATCGCCGAAATCGGTGCGCCGCAGTATGTCTGCCAAATTGTGGCTGGAGGGCCGGACGCTGGTCGGGCCCTTGTCGATCACCCTGGAGTGGCGTTGATCAGCGCCACCGGCTCAACGACTATGGGACGTGCGGTCGGCCCGCGAGTCGCCGCACGGTTTGGCCGGTCCCTGCTTGAGCTCGGCGGAAACAACGCATCTATCGTCGCGCCGTCGGCCAATCTGGATCTCGCAATGCGCGGGATTGTGTTTGGGGCAGTGGGAACAGCGGGGCAACGGTGCACCACGTTGCGGCGAGTGATTGTGCATGAGAACGTCGTTGAGACACTCGTTGAGCGACTGGCGGCCACCTACGGTCGGTTGGTAGTTGGCAACCCGCTGCGACCCGGAACTCTCGTCGGACCGCTTATTCGTGAAGCCGCCTTCACGACGATGAGTAACGCAATCGGCGCTGCACGACAACAGGGAGGGAGTCTGATCGTTGGTGGCGAGCGACTGCTGCAAGACGAGGCACCCGATGCCTACTACGTGAGTCCGGCGATCGTGCGAATGAGCAGCCAGACAGATATCGTGCGAAAAGAAACCTTTGCGCCGCTCCTCTACGTCCTGTCATACAGCGACTTCGACGAAGCGATCAAGCTCCATAACGATGTGCCCCAGGGACTATCTTCGAGCATTTTCACTTCTGATCAGGCTGAAGCGGAGCGATTCATGAGCGCCAATGGTTCGGATTGCGGACTCATTAACGTCAACATCGGTACGTCTGGCGCGGAGATCGGTGGAGCATTCGGCGGAGAAAAGGAGACCGGTGGGGGACGAGAGTCCGGTTCGGATGCCTGGCGCAGTTACATGCGACGGGCCACGAACACGGTAAATTTTTCGGGAGAGCTACCATTAGCCCAAGGTGTCGAATTCACAGTGTGACGTGCGACGGCGCCATAGTTCTGGCGCGTGCGTGCGCCCGCTCGTGGTAACCGTTGTCGTGTAGCTGGGTCCCTGCGGATGACCTGTTCGGGGGTGGGACGGCGTCGTACATGTTGTCTTCCTTGCTCGATTTTGGAGCGTCGGGACTCGCCTTCATAATGGCTCATTTCAAGAAGATCCGCGTGCAACCCCCTCGCGGAGTGAGTAGTGGGATACAGCCAATGCACGCGCTGGGAGATGATGCCGTCGTCCTACGGATGGGGTTGTCGCTGCCTTTGACGCGGGCGTAGCCCTTGGTGTGCGATTCGGTAGGCAGAAACCTGCAAGAGCACGAACCTCAAGACGAATTCCCGTGGGGCGGTGTTGTTTACACGCCGAATGTGTGGGAGTATCTGCCTGTTGGCAGGTGGTGGATCGTCAACAGGGCGTTGATCCAGGAACTGCGGGTGGCTGTTTCTGTCGCGTTGGGGAGGTTGACGGTCAAAGTATACGATGGAGAATATGTTCTTGCATACCGAAGGGTATTCTGATACTGTCGCGTTTGATTGACCCGGTTGGTTAGTGGGCGGCGAGGGCTCGTCGTCGGGATGGTTTTGACGGCAGTGGGGAGGGAGACTCGATGATCAATGGCGGACCGGTCCCACTGATCTCGCAGTTAGATCGAATTGACCGATTTCTCCACCGCGACAAGAGTTGGGTATTAAGGGTGTTGCAAGTTCGTCCGTATGACGTCAACAAACTCGTTGGCTCAGGATAAGCCATTGTATTTAGGGGAGGGGGTTAGTTCTTCGTAGTCAGAACTAGTTGCACTGGTGCAGTCGTGTGGCGTGCGGTCATCTAGTTTGAGGAATCTATCACGAGGCATGTGTCGTTTAATTCATTGGGAGGGAATGTGTATGTTTAGAAATTTGAAAGCAATGAGCGTCGCCACTACAGGGCTGCTGGTTATGAGTCTGGCGGCGCTCTCGATTGGTGTCCAATCGGGTGGCGTTGCCGCAGCAGCGGCAAAGTCGAATTTTGTGATTGGTGTGCCGTTACCGATGACTGGCGCTGAGGCAGCTTCGGGAAACGAAATCTTTAAGGCTGAAGAACTTGCGGCCTCGCAGATTAACGCGGCTGGTGGCGTCTTGGGTCACAAGGTTGTCTTGATTGAGGAAGACAGTGCGTGTGACGCGACGACGGCGGCGAACGCGGCGAACTTGCTTGTAACAAAGCATGTGAATGCGATTGTGGGGGAGTACTGCTCGACCGACGCGCTACCCGAGGAGCCCATCTTCAGCCGGGCCGGCCTGCCGGTGATATTCGCTGCGGCGAACTCGCCAGCTCTGCTCACTTTCGGCTACAAGGATATTTTCTTGGCGTTGAACTCCGCCGCGGAGGACTCGGCCACGGCGGTAGCGTTCTTCAAGCAGGATCTCAAGGAAACCAATATCGCCATTGTGGACGACCAGTCAGCGTTCGGTGTGGCTATTGCCGACAGCATGCAAGCAGACGTCGCTGCTGACGGAATGACGGTGGCGGGTGGGTCGATTCAGGCTGTTCCCAACACCCTGGTTGACTTCTCGTCGGTGATCGCCGCAATCAAGAGCTCGGGTGCCACCGGCGTCTTCTGGACTGGTTACTACGCGCAGGCTGCGCTGTTCGTCAAGCAGCTCGCTGCTGCGGGCGTGACGGCGCCCTTTGTGGGGGACTCGGCAGCGTTTGACCCCACCTTCATCACGGGGGCTGGCGCGGCGGCTGAGGGCACCTATGTGACCAGCGCGGTTGCACCTTCGGGCGCGGCGCTCAACAAGTTCACCGCTCAGTACAGGAAGAAGTTCCACAGTGCGCCAGGGCCCTACTCGGCCTACGGCTACGACGGAATCAAGCTCATGGCCAACGCAGCCGCAAAGGCGAAGTCAATCAAGGATCCAAAGATCATCGCGGCACTTCACAAGACGAACTACGTCGGCGTCACTGGCCGGTTTACGTTCGCTCCTGACGGGGACCGCACTGGCATACCAGAGGAAATTCTCACCGTAACAAGTGGTGCGTACGTAAAGAACTCGGTTCAGCCGAAGCTCTAGAAGATGACGCTAGGCGGGCACGCACGTGAAGCTTTAGGCTTTGCGTGCGTGCCCGACAATGCAAGCAGCGCGAAGCGGTGGTCCAATGATTGGTGAGTTAATCTACAGCCGAGTACAGTGGAACTTTTCCTTAATGAAATAGCAAACGGTCTGTTTGTTGGTGCGTTTTTCGCACTGGTGGCGGTCGGCTACAGCATGGTCTACGG
>PLXU01000182.1 GCA_003151555.1 Acidimicrobiaceae bacterium
ACCCTCGGCAGTTTCCATCAACTGGGTAGCCCAATTGATGGCGTCGGCGTTGACCAGTCCCAGCACCGGGTGGGTGAGGCCGCAGAGCCAGTAGGCGAGCGAGCCGGCGCGGGCGTAACCGGACGCGGCGCGCAGCAGCAAGTCGTCGACTTCGTCGCGCACGGCGTCGCCGATCGAGATCGCCGGCTGGTTGACGCAGCGTCGCAGCGCAGCGTTGCCAATGGTGCGCCGAGCGGTGTTGGGACGCCAGTGAAAGGGGGCGGACACTTGGCCGGCCCGTTCGACCGACCACGCGTCCAGGCGCCGGTGTTCCGTGTTCGCGACGGCGCGAAAGCGCGCGGTCAGGGAGCGGCGGTGGTCGTCGGTGAGCGCCACGAGATCGAGTGGCGCGGAGTCGATCAGGTCGTTCAGTTGGTCGCGGGTGTGGCGTCGGTGCAACAGGGTGGTCATTGTCTCTTCCACAGTTCTTCGATGACCGTCAGTACCTCGTCGCAGCTGCGCGTCAGCAGGTCGTGATCGACGTCGCAGGTCCACAGGTCACCGGTCGCGGTCGAGAACGTCGACGTGCGCAGCGGCGCCACGGAGGTTCGCAGGGTCTCGACCAGGGCGTGAAAGCGCATGGCCCGTTCGGCCCCCTCGCCCAGGGGTGCGGTGGTGACGTCTAAGAGCACTACGGACGCGGCGTCGCGGTTGTTCGCGCCGATCATGAGGTCGACGACGTCGCGCAGCACCACGTTGCCGCCGGCCAGTCGCTGGGTGGCCCGCACGCAGCTTCGCGGCAGCCAGCGACTGGGCAGCGTTCCGAGCGAGCGCATCAGCGTCACGGCGTGGGCCGTCACGTCGGTCGCCAGTCGCGCCCGCTCGTCGTTGTCCAACTGCCCGAGCCGCTCGAGCAGGTCGTTTGTACCCTGGTCGCCGCGCCAGGCCTCCACGGCCTCGTCGTAGGCGTGATCGAACGTCTCTCCCACGCAGTGCAGGCGCAGCAATTGGTTGATCAGTACGCCGCGGATGCGTCCCATGGCCGAGAGTGAGAGGTCGCTGGTGTTGACCGAGGGTCGCAACGACGAGGCGCGCACGACCAAGGGCGGTGTCGCAACATCTTTGCCCATGACGGTGTAGATGCCGTCTTCTAATTGGGCCCGTAATCCCGAAGCGCTCGTGGTGTTGGCGAGCGGTCGCATCGTGCGGTCACCTCGCAACGCATCCACCACATTGATCGGTGGCGAGGGCAGCAACAAGGTCATGGATCCACTATGGCGGGGCCCTGTGACACGGCTAACGTGACAGCGTGTTCATCGCGGTCTTTTCGATTTTCCTCTTGGCGGTCGTGGTGCTGTGCGTGCTGACCGTGCGTTGGGCCATTCTGCGCGACCGCGCGCGCAGAAGCAGTGCGCCGACAACGCCCGACGAGAAGTCCTAAGAGTCCAGCCGCTCCTGTAACTCCTTTATCGACCGATCGAGATCGGCGATGGCGCGCTCAATGACCGAGAATCGCGCCGACAAAGTGGCGTCCACCCGACTGTCGACGCGCTTGTCCACCTGGTCACGCAGTTTGCCGTCGAGGGAGTCGACGAATGGCTTGGCGAACTGCCTGAACCGGTCGCGCAGGTCCTGGGCATTGGCACCTCCAGTCTCCTTTGACTCAGTGGATTCGGTCGCTTCGCTCGGTTCTTCGTTGTCACTCATGCACTCAGACTACGGCTGGGGCGGGGCGCAGTACGTGCTGGCGTTGAACTGCAGGGTGTTGAACTGACCGGACCACGGCGGGTTCTCGAGGGTCGACATCTCGGCCGCCAGCGTGGAGGCCGGATTGCAAACCGCGCTGAAGGCAATGAATCCACGTATGTTGCTGCCGCTCGCGCCGGCAATCACTGCGGGGCCGCCGTTGCCGAAGGCCACCGCCTCGAAGACCGGCAGGGGCTGGGCGGCCAGGTTGTAGTTGCGATACTCCGACTGATTCGCGTAGAGACCGGCGTTGAGGCTGGGGTCGATGGACGCGAGGCCCTGGGCCCAGCCCGAGAGCATCGCCGTCCAGTACGTGGCGTAGAGCGCGACGGTGGCGTTGGAGGCGCCGGGCGGCGCCACCAGGTTGGAACTGTTGTTGGGATAGCCCTCGGGGTCGAAGATCACCCAGTCGGGTTTGAGGCCGACGCCCAGAGTGCGGTACTGGTCGATCTGGGTCGCCACCCACGCCCCGGCGGCGAAGCCGTGGTCGTAGTAGTTCGACGACGTCTGGGGTTGGCCGGTCAGCGGTCCGCTCACCGTCCAGAACGACAGCCAGGTGACGCGCTTGTGCGAGTTGTAGATGGCCTGGCCCATCAAGTAGTCCGGGGACGTCGCGACGCTGGTCGCCGAGGTGAAGCCAACCCACGGTGCGGCCCGGGTGCCGAGCCCCCCGGTGCCGCTGATGATTGGCCAGCCGTTGGTTATCGCGAGACTCCAGTCCTTGGAGGGAATCGCGTAGACCCCCACGCCCTGGGGCGGCGGCGAGTTGATGCCCGCCGCGAAGAGCACCAGGTTCGATCCCTCGTAGAGGCCGGTCACCACGGTGCCGACGGTGCGTGCGGCGTTGGTGGCCGTCACCGAGACGTTGACCGCCGTCCAGCTAGCCACGCCCGGCGCACCCGTGAGCACGAAGAGGTCACCCCAGTTCTGCGCCTGGCCGGCGATGTTGATCGACGTGTCGGTGGCTTCTAAGAAGATCTGTCCACTGAGCGGCGGCGCGTTGGGCGTGGCGTTGGTGACGTTGAAGGCGAGCCAGGCCGAGGTGTTGGCGGTCTTGGTACGGGGCTTCGCGACCTTGGCGCCAAGGGTCGCGATGGAGGTGGAAAAGAGCTCGACGTTCCCGCTGTCGTTGAGCGCGGCGACGTAGAGCTCGGAGTCCGTGGACTGCGTCGAGAGCGGCCCCGAGAGGGCGGGCGAGAGCGTGGCCGACGAGAGGTTCTGCACCGTCCACGAGTTGGCCGAGGCGCCGGCGTTGGTGAAGAGATCGAGCGCGCCGCTGGCATTGGTGCTCACGAAGGCCAGTCCCGCGGTGCTGAGTGCCAGGGGATCGTTCTGCGCCTGGCCGGCGTTCGTGACGTTGGACACGTTGACCGCCGGGCCGAGCACCGCGGGCACCGACTGGCTGAGCGGCCAGCGCAACGAAATGGCTTCGACGTCGTTGGTGGGTGAACGCACGACCACCAGTCCTCGCTGGCCGTTGACCTCGACGCTGGGTAACCCGTTCGCGGCGCTCGCCCCGCTCAAGGCAGTCAGATCGGTGCTGGTGTAGGTCGAAGCGGTGACGTCGTGGGCGCGGCGCGCGCCTCGGGCCGCCACGTTGTAGTTGGTGGAGATCAAGATGAGGTGGCCGGTGCTCGAGACGTAGAGCACGTCCACGGCCCCGGTGGGATCGAAGAACGGGATGGGGTCGTTCTCGGCCGCAGGGGTGGCGACCTGGGTGGAGAGGTCGGTGAACTGGGTCGTGCCGCTGGCGTTTTGCACGTAGAGCGCGATGTCGGCGTTCGAGGCGCGAAAGGCCAGGGCGCTCTGTCCGTCTTGACTGGCCGCGTGGGGGCCACCCAACATGGTCGTGCCACTCACCTCACTTTCGAACGAGACGGCGTTCCACGGCAGGGCCCCGGTACCGGAATTCTCGAACTGGTAGAGCGGCTGGCCGGCGGTGCTGGGCGACGACGTGGGTATGGTCAGCGGCGCCGTGAGCAGGGTGCCCGCCACCAGCGCGTTGGCCATAGTTCGCAATGGATGCAACTTCACACGTGTCCTCAATCGGGTGTACACCCATATCGTCTCGGACCCCCACCTCACACAAGTCTAGGTGCGGGGGTGTTGAAAAAAAGTATGCGACGTGACGTCACGACGCGGTGTTTCAACTTTTATTTGAGGGTGATCACCGATGTCGGCGGCGACTTACTTCCGTAGCCGTGCACGTTGCGTGCGCGAACGGTGACGACGTAGCGTCGGCCCTTGGCCAACTTCGTCGTGGTAATCGACTTCGACACTCTCGAGAGCGAGGCCCACGTGGTGCCCGCGTTGATCGAATACTGGTAGGCAGTGATCGCGCTGCCGCCGTTGTTGGCGGGCGCGCGCACGATGAGCGTGAAGCCGCCCACCAGCGCGGTCAGTCGTGCGACGCTCGGCGCGCCCGGGGTGTTGATCGCGGTCTTGGACGAGCCCTTGGTGAAGTTGAGCACGGTGCTGTAGAGCGTTTGTGATTGGTAGCTGACCTTGACGGTGACGGGGCCGACGTTGGTCGTCGAGACCGTAATGGACGCCACGCCGGCCGCGTTAGTGCTGACCGAGTAGTTCGCGCTGCCGCTACCGGCCGAGCTGGTCGGGTCGCTGTCGATCTCGATGGTGCCGCCGGCGCCAGTGGCGCTGACCTCGACCAGGGCGTTGGCCAGCGGATGGGCGTTGGTGTCATCGAGGGTCAAGGTGAGCGCGGCCGGCGGGGTGCCGATCGGGGGCGACGACGACGACGCGATGAGCGAACCCTTCGNNGAACCCTTCGACACGTCGATCATGGGCGGACAGAGGCCGGTGATGAAACTGGCGTCCGGACTGCCGAGGCCCGAAGCCATGTCGTAGCCGGCCCCGGCGGTGTAGACGCCCTCGTTGTACAGGTCGTTACTGCCCGACGTGACGTCGGCGAAGCCAACGCCAGTGGCGTTCATGGCGTAGAGGGTGGGGTTGATGAAGCCCAGTCGACTCACGCCGCAGGCCTGCGCCGCGACGGCCAACAGGCCGCCCATCAACTGCGAGCCAATCGACGTGCCCCCGATGGTGTCCCAACCGTTACAACCGTTGTGGCAGACCCCCGACGTCGAGCCGGTGTAGAACTCCACGAAGCCGGAGTCGGGGTCGCCAATGACCGACAGGTCCGGGACCATGCGCATGGTATTGGCCGCC
>PLXU01000165.1 GCA_003151555.1 Acidimicrobiaceae bacterium
GGCCGAACATCTCGCCGGGGCCCATTAGGTCGAGCACTTGGCCGTCGTTGACGACCTCCACTGCACCAGAGCGAATCACGCGTAGAAACTCGACCGGCTGGACGCCTTTCGAGAAAATGATTTTTCCGGCGGGGTGGAATTCGACCTCGACGACATTACCCAGCAATTCGAGTGCAGCAGGATCGAGTTCGGCGAAAGGCGGATACTGCCGGAGAAACTCAAGAATGTCAGGAATAGCCGCCAATCGGACCTCCAGGTAAAAGCGTTAGTTGATTTGGGAATTGAGGACTTACGTACGTTCGTATGAAGGAATGGGGGTAGTGGCCAAAGTGTATCCACGATACGCGCGAGCGCGGCGTTGTCGGAGCGGAGACTGGTCGCTCGGTTGATGATGAAGGGTACTCGTCGATTGGTTCGTCGTGGTCGGCATTGTCGATGCCGTTGCGAGCGGCAGGCAGGATGCCTTCCCACGTTTGCGGGTTGTCTAGCGCGCAGTGGCGAACGGTTTGGGCCCACTTGTTCTGTCCTGAGTGTGGCATTTTCCTAAGAGGAGACTTGAAACTCCAAGTACCAGACAACGGACGTCAATGACTGCACTCGTGCTCAATCCAATGGTGATTGTGAGCCAATTCACCATGCCCGTATCTGAATCACGGCGCCACTCCAAACAGGCCTCGTTTTGGGCCTCATGTTTCCGCAACACCACAAGACCAGACCGACACAAAGCAACCATGGGAAAGTTTCTTTTAATCCCAAGGTGCCGGGATAGAGACCCGGCGGCCCACTAAAGCCCTGTTCAGGGATATGAAATTGACCTCATTCGGTTCCAATGAAGCCAACGATGTAGCCAATGCGCCAAACGGTTCAGGAGAATCGATCGTCGCGTCGCCCTACAAGATCGTGCGCATCGCCTCGGCGACCTTGGCGCGCGAGCGCAGCATGAGGTGCCGTCGACGTCTTTGGTGACCGGATCGATGCATGGTCCGCGACTCTTGAGCAACGGTTCCTGGAGCGAGTGGAACGGACCTTCATTTAAAAGTTTCGGTGCGAGCTTTACTGCCATTAGCGCCCTGTCCAACCGATTCCACTTCACCGAGTCTGAACCACCCGTTTTTTCATTCAGTCGAAAGTGACGAGAGCGGGACGTTTGAAGCGACGGCAAATCCGAAGCAGGTTCAAACCCTGTCAGTGTCACGACGGAACTTCCAGGCAGCCCCAAGCACGAACAGCCCAAACCAGATGACGCAGTTAAGAACCCACAGCCATGCGAAAGCGCCACCGACCAGCGGATAGTGCACGAGTTCGTTGAGCCCGTACAGCGGGGTGAACTCCGCGACAACCATGTAGGTGTGCGGGAAGCTGCCGGCTGGAATGAAGAGTCCACCGGCGGCACTGCAGAACATAATGACAAGAGAAAGAATCCCCGTGACGTTCTCGGAGGGAAGTAGATACCCGATGAACAGTCCGAATGCGGAGAAGAGAAGCGATCCGATCAGGACGCAGATCCCGGTGATTATCCATACAGCCGTTGGCATTAACACTTGGTTGATGGCGAGGCCAACCAAGTAGACCGCACCGACGGCGCCCGCCGCTATGACCAGTGACGTCAACATTTTGATGGCGATATACGCCGCGGGCGTAATTGGCGTGACTCGAAGCTGCCGGCTCCATCCAAGAGCTCGTTCGATCGACACCATCACGCCACCGGTCGCGGTGGCGAATACGGCGCCGAACAACGCGATGCTGATCAATTCGAATGCCGTCTCGTTGCCCCGCCCGATGCGTTGATGCACATAGGCGCTACTACGGAAGCTCAAGAAGAAAATCACCGGCACGACGATGGCGAAAAACATCGTTAGACGGTTGCGCAATAGGCGGCGCACTTCTAGGCGCAAGACCGTAAGACTGAAACCTCCCATCGGGGGTACCGGGCGCCGCAAGGCGACGGCGAGGTTGGACTGAGTGGTCATTGTGATGCCCTTCGATCGGCGGCGAATTCGGGTATTGAATCATTTGTCAGGGCGATAAAGGCATCCTCGAGTCCTCGAGACGTGATTTCGAGGTCGCGGGCCGAAGTGTCGTTCAAGAGTCGTCGGGCCACGGCGTCGGTGTCACCCGAATGGATGACGACGGTTTCACCGCGGATCTCCACTTGGTCCACACCTGGAATGGCGTGCAGCGACAGCGCATCGGCACTGGGTAGCGTCGCGCGGATGGTCCGCCCCGACGCCAGGGCCTTCACCTCTGCGGCCGTGCCGTCCGCAACGATCCGACCCTTGCTGATGAACACGATCCGGTCGGCGAAGGCATCTGCCTCCTCGAGGTAGTGCGTGGCGAAGACGATGGTCCGGCCACGCTCCGCGTCACCGCGGATCGCTTGCCAGAAGTCGCGTCGACCCTCGACGTCCATTCCCTGGGTCGGCTCGTCGAAGAGCAGGAGTTCGGGGTCGGGCAGAAGCGCCATAGCAAAGCGAAGACGTTGCTGTTCTCCTCCTGAGCATTTTCCGACCATGCGATCAGAGATGCCCGCGATGTCGGCTCGCTCCATTACTTCTGTGACCGGACGACTAACGGCAAACAGTTGGGACGTATAGGTGACGGTCTCTCCCACCGTGAGGTCTTTGAGTAACCCACCGGTCTGCAAGACGGCCGAGACCAAACCCTTGGCGATGGCGTGACGTGGCTTCATACCATAGACCTTTACGTCGCCCGCACTCGGTTGTGACAGACCCAAGATGATGTCGATCGTCGATGTCTTTCCTGCACCGTTGGGTCCGAGGAACGCCAGGATCTCTCCAGGGCGAATGGTGAGGTCGACGCCAGACACGGCTTGGACTGAACCGAAGGATTTATACACGTCTCGAAGTTGGACGGCGATAACTTCGTTGCCACCGTCTTCAAAGGCTTGGACGATTGCAGGACTACTTGACGGCATTGTGACCATCACGTACTTCGGAGCGGCGATTCGGAGCGCCATTCGTGTCACTCCAACTCAGGAACGTGACTCGGCGCACATTCATTAGAAGTAGGAGAGCGACAGCGACAGCGACAGCCGAAAAGATAATGGTGATACTCATTTAGAAGTCTCCAGATTCGTAAAGCTGTTTAGTGTTGCGTTGATAATTCAGAGACGAAGAGATTGGCGCCTGGGGCCTACACCGGTTATCACTTCGAAGCCCGACTTGGTCGAGAAACCATTACAAGTGATGGTCTTGCCGCCATGGGAGAAACTCACCGTATTGTGGCCATGAGTCACATCGGCGATTCCGAGCGCCCTAAGCGCAGAGGAATCTCGAATCATCCATCACTTAAGCCAAGCGCCCGACGACGCAACACGGGGATGACGCGCCAGAATCGTCCAGCCAGTACGGTCAACGCTACGACGAACACGTAGACGAGCGGCAGCAATGTTCCGTTGACTTCAGTACCTTTCCCATTGACGAAAGTGAACGTGGCGTTGGTGAAGACGTACGCGATGCCGGTCAAGTGGTACACGCCCGTGAGGTGCGGGCTGGCCGCGATCGCGCCACTCCTAAAGGCGTCGATCCGAGCGTTTGACACCCAGAACATGAATGCGAACGCGGGCAACATCACGCACATAGCCGCGAACCAGAAAGGCCCTGGGCCGCCGTACTCAGCGACCACGTATTCAGCGGCGAGTGTACGAAGGCTGCCCAAACGCCGCAGTGCTTCGTTGGTACCCACGTCGGCCGAGGCGGCGAGAAGGTTGACCCTCAGTTCGCGTCGCTTCGCGACCCGAGACTTGCGTGGCAGGTTCTGCAGATAGGTGTCGAGGGTCCAAACGGCACGCTCGACTCTCATTCGGTCGGTCCAATTCAAAGTTTCAGTCATTTCAGTCTTCCTCTATAGGTGGAACAGGTTGGGTGGGTATCGGCTGTGACAGCACCGGGTTGACCACTTCGACGAACGCGAGCCAACCAGTGACCCCTTCGGCGAGTGTCGAGTAGCCGGCCTCCGTGGGGCGGTAGTACTTGCGCGCCGGACCGGAGTGTGACGAGACCAGGCGAGCGCTCACTCGGGACTCGCGTTCAAGCCGGGCCAGAGCTGGATAGACCGTGCCGTCGGAGATATCGGACAGACCGATCTCGTGGAGCCGCTGCACGATTTCGTAGCCGTACGACTCGCGTTGCGCGAGCAACTGAAGGAGGAGCAATGATAAGACGCCCTTCAAGAGCTGCGGATCGTGGGTTGAAGTCACTTGACTAGAGTACACAAGTTACTAGGTATTGTCAAGTAGCAAACTAAATTAGTTAGAGGATTACGGAAGGCCACAGACGTCGTCGGATTTTTCAGTTTTAAGGTAGCTCGATTGGTCAATCTCCAGTGCTTGCAAGCAGATCTGTTGCGTCGAGTCGCCGTTGTGAATCCCAACCCGATAGTTTCAACTAACGCGCTCAGGGACCAAGTCGCAGTGAGGGCTGGCTCAACCCGCGTCACCTTCGCCACCGGAACTGAGCTGTCGCGCATGCGTACGGCGGCCCCGAGACCTGCGGGTGAGTTCTAACGGCGATTCCTGCGAAGCGATTCCGTCACAACTGCCTCAAGATGGTTTCTCGACACGGACCTCAATTTTGAGGTCATCAGAACCACAAATTTGAACAACGCTCGACACCCCACTTCCGAGGTTGTGTAGCCAATCATGTAGCCAGAGAAGCAGACTCGAAAGGACATCGGCGGACGCTGGCGGATCCACGGAAGTCTCTGACCAGGACACGCGGACAACGACGGACGCGCGCGTACTATCTGGCTCGAATCCCAAGGTGTCGGGATCGAGACCCGGGAGGCCCACCAATAGTTCCTTAGGACTGGCCGCGCCAACCGGCAGTGACTCGATGCTTAAGGATGAGGCATTGAGCCCGTAGCACAAGGGTCAAAAGGCCCTAGTCACCACCGAACGGCATTTCTAGAATCGGAAATAGTGGAGGTTGGTCTTTGACGCCTTTCCCCTGACAAACGGTCAGGGAAACGAGAGAGGGGTGCGAAAACGGACTGTAGCGCAAGTTGAGTTCGCGTGAGGAATGATTCCCGTTCTTTATCGAAAAGGACCTGGTTCGCGCGCAGGCGAAGTTGACGGACCGTCTTCAATCATCACAACCAAGAAGGATGGTGCATCATGGCAGGAAAAATTGAGAAGTCGAAGGGTAAGGTCAAAGAAGCAGTCGGAAGCCTTACTGGCAACAAGAAGTTGGAATCTGAGGGCAAGATTGACCGTCGCGCTGGTGAGGCGAAGGAGAAGATTGGCCGTGTGAAGAGCAAGGTTGAAGGGGCAGCCGAAAAGGCAGAACGCAAGGCCGTAAAGGCGATTGACAAGGCCAAGGGCGCTGCACGTCGCAAGTAGTTTTGATCTCTGCGCTCGTCTCCGTGCCCTTTGAAGCGGCGAATTAGCGGCAGTTAGCAATATGAACAATAGGTACTAGGAACGGAGACGCAGTGATTATTTTCGGTTTGATTCTTCTCCTCATTGGGTTCGTCACGGGGATTGCGATTGTGTGGACAATCGGAATGATCGTGCTGGTAGTTGGGCTGGTTCTCTGGCTACTGGGAGCGATGGGTCACGCCGTCGGAGGTCGACGGCACTACTACTGAGATTCAGCGCGGGCGCAGGCTTCGATGGAACTTTTTGTTACTGGATTACCGCCGCTTGACCCCGCGCATTTCCGAAGCGCCACGTTGCCGAACCTCGACATCGTGAATGTGGCCACGAGGGTTCGAACCTCAACTTGGGGTGCGGCGTTTTGGCGGGCCCTATCTAATAACCCGCGCTACATCCGTGGGCTTTCGTCGCCACTGCCGGTAAGTCGCAGCATCAGCCACGCCAGCGCGACCCCCTAGGTTATGGTGCCTGACGCCGAGAGCACCTGACTCACGAACCAACGTCGAAAGGGACCTACTGAGAGCGCACTGAAGGTTTGACGAAGGCTCGGCGGCCGAAAGGGCGCGCGCGAGTTCGTCAGATGACCGAATATTCGCGCACTGCGAGTCCTCATTGTGGCGGCTCACGTTGGCTTGCGCGGCTCATCACGAAAGCCCATCTCGAACCGAGTTGGCACACATCGATTGTTTCGTGTGACTCAATAACACTTATGTTGTTGTGAGTAGTTCCGCATCGGCGCTGCAGGACAAACTTCGGATCATCGATCCCTTCTATGAAGCCTGTCGCAACCGGTTCGGCCGCGTTCTGGTTGAGCGTCAGCGATCGCTCCGCTCCAACTCGCAGACTGCACGGGCACGAGCGAGCATTGGACCCACGCGCAAATCCTCAAACGTCGCTGCAGCAGCGTCGGCGTTCGCCAATGCCTCGTCGGACCGGCCCTGACGTGCCAACCACTCGGCTAGGTCGAGCTTGACGCGAGCCTGCCAGTACCGGTACCCGAGGTCGGCCATGACCGCCTCCGCGTCACGCAGATCCTGCTCCACCTCGGAGTGGTCACCACGTTCGGCCGCCGCCAGGGCCCTCGCCCGACGCACGTGCATTCGCAGGAACGGTGGTACCTCACCGGGCGGCCGGTCGGCGAAGAGGGCCACCATTCGATCGATCGCGTCGAGGTCGCCGAGGGCAACAGCGGCGTCCACGCCGTCAGGGAAGGCGGCGCGGACTGATTCATGGGACGGAATCTGAAGATTGTTGATACCAATGTCCAACGCCTTGATGGCTGCCTCGAGCGCCCGGCGATAGTCACCTTCGGCCAGAGCGACAGCCGCTACCAACCCCGCGTCTTCGGCCATGTTCTGGACGTCATCGGAGTCGGCGAAATCGCGACACAGGGCGAAGTGAATTCTGGCTTGCTGCGTGTCGCCGCGCAGAGCGGCGACGAAGCACAGGCGGGCGTGCAACTGCTGCACGTCGAACCCAACGTCACCGGAGCTCGACGCCAGGAGTTCGTGGGCGCGTCGGTCCGCCTCGTCGAATCGGCCGGCCACGGTCAACACGTACAGCAGGTTGCCGGTCAGGGTCATTTCCGCTCCGCGGGCCCCACGGCGCCTCGCCAGGGCCAAGCCGGCCAGGCAGTGCTCTTCGGCGCCCGGTCGGTCAAAGCACATCCAGATGTCGGTGATTAGGTTTTCCGTTCCCATCTCGACGCGCACGAGGCCGTTGTCGCGTGCCGTCGTGAGGCTCGCCTCCATGTAGAGAAACGCCTCGGCCACACGGCCCTCACCCAAGTAGAGGTAGCTCTTCATCTGCAGGGCTCGCGCCAAGGTCTCGGGCAACTCCCAGTGCTGGGCCAAGGTCAAGGCGTGGTCAATCGGTTCAGCCACTTCATTGGGGCGCCCGGTGTACCAGAGGGTCCTTCCCAGTTGTTGTTCGAGACTTGCAATCACCGCCGGTGGGGCGGTTGCCAGATCAAGCGAATCCAGGGCGGCCCGCAGCTGGGTGACCGATTCCTCTGCTTGACCCAGCCTCAGTACGACTCCAGCCAACTTCTCGGTCACGCGTGCCGCATCGATCACCCGCCCGAACTCGCGGTGAGCCGCCACAGCCGCTTCGAAGTGAGCCCGCGCCCGATCGTCGGCGCCAATCACGCTGGCCATGGAGCCGGCCATCTCCAGCAGATTCGTCTGTTCGTCTTCGTCCGCACTCAGCGCCAGGGCGGTGACGTAGGCCGCCTCGGCGGCGGCCGGGGCACCGACCGACTCTGCCCGGTCACCGGCGTCGATGTAGGCGGCGACGGCCTGAGCCCGGAGCTGCTCGGCGTCGAAATCGTCGCCGGCCGCGCGGTAAGCGTCTTGGAGGTGGGCGGCGATGACCTCAATAACTTCGGCACCGTCATCGGGAAATGCGCGGCGTAAGTGGGCCGCGGTGCTCACGTGGCGGGCCTTGCGTTCGGACCGGGTCAGAGAGTCGTAGGCCACGGACCGAATGAGCGACTGAGTGAACGCGTAGTTGCCCCGCTCTGGCGAGAGCTTGTCGGCCCGGACGGTCAGCACCTCTTTGCGCACCAGTGAGGCTAGGAGCTCGTCAAGTAACGCGGGATCTGAGTCGGTGACCGCCTCGACGGCCCGGCGGGGGAAGGAGTCCCCTAGTACAGCGCACTCTTTGATCAATCGCCGCTCGTCGTCGGAGAGGGCGTCGAGGCGCGAGGCAATGAGGGCCTTCAGTCCCGGTGGGACCTCTAAGGCACCGAGCTCACCGACGAGGCGCAGCTTCCCGTCCGCCCCCCGAGCCAGCGTGCCACGGTCCACCAGACTGCGAACCGTCTCCACTGCGTAGAGCGGGATGCCTTCGGCCCGCTCGACGATGCGCGTTCGGGCTTCGGCGGGGAGGTCAGCCACCAGTCCGTCGAGTACCTCGCCAATCACTTCGTCCGAAAGGGGATCGAGCGACAGGCTGGTTAAGTTGCGCCGACTCAGTACGAGGCCGCTGCGTTCCGCACCCTCTGGTCGGGTGAGAATCAGTAGGTAGATGGCGTGGTCGGCCGACCAGTCGAGGAGGTGGTCGAGGAAGTCAATCAACCCGGCATCAGCCCACTGCAGGTCTTCTACGACCATGACGACCGGCAGGTGCTCGGCTAGTCGCTCGAAGAACAAGCGCCATCCGGCGAAGAACTCCTCGCGCTCAAGTACGACGTCCGTCGCAAGTCCAAGCAGTTGGGCCAGCCGGGGTTCAATGAAGTCGCGCTCGGCGGGATCGAGGATCCAGCGCTCGAGTCCCGAATGCAGCCGGGCTGCGCTGACATCAAGAGGATCCTCTTCGCCGATCTGTAGCCGGGCGCGGACCATCTCTGACAGTGCCCAGTAACTCACGCCCTCGCCATAGGAAAGACAACGACCGGCATGCCACAGCACGTCGGTGGCCAGCCCATCAACGTACTTGAAGAACTCCCAGGCCAACCTGGACTTGCCGACGCCGGCCACGCCCGACACGAGCAGGAGGTGCGCCGAGTGCCGCTCAGTCGAGACGTGGAACAAATCCTTGAGCAGGCGCAGTTCATGGTCGCGGCCGAGGAATGGCGCTTCCAGCACGCTGGCTCGCTGCGATCCAGCTGTCGCGGCGATCACCCGCGTCGCTTCGAAGAGCCGCAGAGGCTCAGCCTTTCCTTTCAGTACGTGCTCGCCTGCGTCGTTGTACTCAATGGCCGCGGCCGTTGCCGTGCGCGTCATCTCGTCCACGTAACAGGAGCCCGCCGGCGCGGCCGACTGAATCCGAGCGGCGGTGTTCACCCGGTCGCCGATGACCATACCCTCTTCTGGCGTCTCGGTGGTAGCTGCCTCGCCCGTCACCACACCTACTCGCGCCGCGAGGTCAACGCCGTGGTCACGGCCGTAGGCCGCCACGACGGAGGTGAGCTCGAGCGCGGCCCGCACGGCCCGCTCAGCGTCGTCCTCGTTGGCGACCGGCGCGCCCCACACCGCCATGACGGCGTCCCCGATGAACTTCTCGATTAGGCCGCCGTAACGGCCGACGATCGCTCGTGCGAGGTCGAAGTAGCCCGAAAGCAGTTCGCGAACCTCAGCCGGGTCGCGGGACTCCGACAGGGGCGTGAACCCGACGAGGTCGCAAAACAACACCGAGACGTGCCGGAGCTCGGTGGCCGACGATCCGGCAACGATCGCATCGCCGGCACGAGGCGAGGTTGGTTGCACGAGGACTGATGATGCTAACGCGTCGGCACTGCCCAACAGGGCGCCGCAGTCGGAGCAGAAGCGCTTGCCGGGCTGGGCCTCGACGCCACAGGACGAGCAGGTCCTCGCTAGAGCCTCGCCGCAATCCCCGCAAAACCGCTTGCCGATTGGGTTCTCCGCTGAGCACACCGGGCAGATCACGGCACGGTCCCCCTTCTCGTCATGGTCCGAAGATTACGACCCACGACGCAGACTACGCCAAGCGCTCGCCGCTGAGTATCGGGTCCCTGCCCAACGCGAATGTTCTCGGAGCCAGCCGCTGCACACGCGGGTCGAGGGCAGTGTGAATCGCGTCGGAAAAGTTGGATACCAAATCCTTTGAGGATCGGTCCCGAACCAGGCTGACAAACGAGTTGGCTGACTTTTCGAATGTGTCGAATTGGAACGTCACTGATGAATCACCGCGATGAATAGTCGCGCCATTCGCTCAGAAATCCCACATTTCACCCCACAGACGAATCCGACCCCACCGAACAAGTTTTCTTTGATTCTCGGATGATTCCGACCCCACCGGACCAATCCAACCATATGCATCCCTCTTTTAATCCCAAGGTGCCGGGATCGACACCCGGGCGGCCCACGAAGTCTCACAAGCCCGCCGGAAGAATTAGCGGTCGTGCTCAGGGTTCCCAGCGGTGGCGACATTGAGAGCCCGGAAAGAAGGTTCAGCGCAACAGAAGAAGCTTCGTCAACGCGTGACCCGACGCCATTCATCCATTTCCACGAGGAGCGTAGATCTCGGAAGCTAAGGGATCGCAATTGCGACCCTATGCATAATAAAAAGGGGGTCAACATAACCAATTCTCTTAGCAACGCTGACGATTACGTGCGAACACGTGCAAACGTCAGCGAACCAAGGAGGGCCACATGGCATGTGAAATGAATTGGCCAAAACTGGTCCAACCCTGAACCAAATGAGCTAACTATCGGTTCATCTGAAAGCACCGGAGTCCAGGTGACTCGGATGAGTGAGCTCAGATCGAAAGACGGTGGGTCACCGGCTCTTCGGGTTCGCACCTTCGGTGTCCAACGGCAGCGCCCGCAATCGTCGACCCGTAAGGTCGAAGATCGCGTTGGCGATGGCCGGCGCCACCGCAATCATGGGTGTTTCGCCCGCACCCGCCGACGCCAGGTCGCGCCGGTCCAACAGGACCACCTCGATTGCGGGGACGTCGCGGAACCTCGGCACGCGATAGTCGGTGAATGATCCGTTCGTGATCGCACCCTCACGAAAGCGGATTTCCTCGAATAGCGCGCCGCCCAGGGCCATGACCGTCGCGCCTTCGATCTGGTTGATCACGGTGTCGGGATTGACAACGGCTCCGCACTCGTAGGCAGTAACGAGTCGAACCAGCCGCAGGCTCCCCTCAAGGTCGCGTACCTCCGCGACGGTCGCGATGCGACCGCCCTTCTCGACGCCGCACGCGATGCCCTGACCCACGCCGGAGCCGCCGCGCACCCAACCGAATCGCTCGGCCGCCGCGCGCAGCACCGCGACGAGGCGCTCGTCGTCGAGATTGTCCGCGCGAAACTCGACCGGATCCCAGCCGAGTTCGTGGGCGAGCTCGTCCATCTGCGACTCGCGCGCGAAGTTGTTGGCGGTCGCGGCGAGTGCCCGATACGAGGCCTGAGTGAGCGGGCTTGCCGAAGGCTGGTAGTCAATTCGAAGGTTCGCCACCCGGTACGGGTTCGCGATCGCGGCGGGACCTGCGTTGATGTTGGTGAACGTCCAGGCCACGAGCTCACCGCTTGGCGTCGCGGCACTCGACACGTCGACAATCGCCGCGGGACGCAACGTGCCGGCCGTGAACTCCTCGTGGCGCGACCACGTCACCTTGACGGGTCCGCCGACCTCTCGGGCCAGAATTGCCGCTTCGCTCGCGACGCCGCCGCCGGGCTTGCCGCCGAACCCCCCACCAGTCGGGGGCACGATGACCCGCACCAACTCCTCGTTGATGTCGAGCGACGCCGCGATCTGAACGCGCGTCGAGAAGGGGGTCTGGGTCCCGACCCAGACCGTGAGGCGCCCGTCGTCCCAGACCGCCAGTGCACTGCGGGTCTCGAGGGGCGCGGGCGCGATGTAGGCGGTCGTGTACGTGTCCTCGCGGCGAACCGCCGCCGTCGCGAAGGCCGCGTCGGGATCGCCTTGCTCAACGTGGACCGGGCTGCTCCAGCCAGCTGCGTCATCCGACGGATGGTCACGCAGGAACTCTTCCAGATCGTCGTTCGATGGTGCGTGAGGCACGTCCCACGTGGGACGCAGACTGGCGAGCACTAGGCGCGCCGTGATCGGGTCGCCGGCCACGACGCCGGTCAGCGCGCGCGTGCGCACGAGGATCACGTCGTCACGATCGCGCAGGGCGCTGACGTCGAGTTCGCGAAGCGTCGCGCCGCGGACGGGAGGTCGCAGCACCGTGCCGTAGCGCAGGCCGCGAACGGTGAGGTCCGACGCGAATCGTCGCGCGCCCGTGACCACGTCAATCATTCCTTCGGGCACGTGAGGCGTGCCAGCCAGGTGCCACTCGGTGCCCGCGAGCACGACCGATTCGCCAGTGACGATCTCGACCCGCCGCAGACCTGCGCTCACCGGCAGCAAGGTCCGCGCGTAGGCCGCCACCTGGGCGAGCGCGTGGCCAGCGTCGGGCATCGACCGGCTTCCGAAAGTTCCCATGTCGTAAGGGCAAAGATCGGTGTCCCCCATTGCCAACCTGACGTTCGCCAGGGGAACATGCAGTTCCTCGGCGACCAAGAGACGCAGCGCCGTGCAGTTGTCCTGTCCGACATCGACCTTGCCGGTGAAAGCAGTCACCTTGGCGTCGACGTCGACGTGGAGCCACGCGCCCGCGCCGGTCGACCAGCTTCCGGGCGCGAGGGGCGGCGCTGGCAGGACTACGACCAGACCGTCGCCGAGCACCT